>JBAIYC010000055.1:0-15176 GCA_037916085.1 Nitrospirota bacterium
GGCAGGCAGCGGGGTTCCTATCCTAGATTACGCTGAGAATCCATGAGGCGCGTTATGAAGCGAGAGAAAGTCAATTACCTGATCCAGTCCGTCTCACACGCACTGGATATCCTCGAATCCTTCACGAAGACCGACAAGGAACTGGGAGTAACCGAACTGTCCAAGAGGCTCGGTCTTCACAAGAACAACGTCTTCCGCCTGCTCGCCACCCTCGAGCACCGCGGATATATCGAACAGAACCGGGAAACCGAGAGCTATCGGCTGGGCCCGAAGACCCTCCAGATCGGGTCGATCTTCATCGAGCAGCGGGAATGCCGAAGACAGGCGCGGCCAATTCTCGAAGACCTTATGGCCGCAACAGGGGAAACGGCCGTCGTGGCGGTCCTGCGTGCGGACAAGGTGATCTACATGGACAGCGTTGAAGCGAACCGTGCCGTGAGGGCTGTCTCCCGCATCGGGGCAATGCTTCCCGCCCAGTGCACCGCCGTCGGAAAGGCACAACTCGCGCTCCTTTCCCCGGCAGACATCGAGCGGCTCTATCAGGGATCGGTCCTTGAGCAGCAGACCTCCCGGTCCCTCAAGAGCCGTGACGCCCTGATCGCGGATCTTGCCGCTACCCGAGAACGGGGATATGCTGTTGAGAATGAGGAATGTGACGTCGATGTCCGCAGCATTGCGGCTCCCGTCCGTGATTTCTCCAAGAACGTTATCGCCGCTATCGGCATCATTGGGCCGGTGAGCCGACTGACGGACCAGCAGCTCGAGCAGGGCGGGGTGATCGCCCGGCTCCAAGACGCCGCGCTGGCGCTGTCCCGGAAGCTGGGATTCGACACAGGTCAAGCCGCAAAGTAATTCTGCCTTTTCATCACGAGTTTATTGACACCCTTGTTGCGGCTGTGTTATTATCGCGGAAATGCAGACCGACCGGAAGTGGGACCTTCTGCGGTCCCTGTTGGCCGAGATGAAGACAGCAGTGATCGCGTATTCGGGAGGAGTAGACAGCGCGGTCCTGCTCCGCTCCGCCGCCGAGGTCATGGGATCCGGTCTCGTTGCCGTGACTGCGATCTCGGAAACCTATCCTCCGGGCGAACTTGAGCATGCCGTCGCATACGCCGGCACGCTCGGCGTCCGTCACCGCATCATTCCCAGCAAAGAGCTCGAGTGCGAGGAGTTCACCAGGAACGGCCCCGACCGCTGCTACCACTGCAAGAAGGACCTTTTCGGGGTCCTGCGGAGCATCGCGGAGAGCGAGGGGATCTCTTTTGTTCTCGACGGGACCAACTCCGATGACCGTCATGATTATCGGCCCGGGAGAAGGGCTGCCGAAGAGTTTTCGGTCCGGAGTCCTCTTGCCGAGGCGGGCTTGACGAAAGAGGAGATCCGCGTTCGGGCTCGGAGTCTCGGCATGCCCATGTGGGACAAACCGTCCCTCGCTTGCCTCTCCTCTCGCGTTCCCTTCGGGACGAGGATCACGCCGGGCCTGCTGCAGACCATCCAAACCGCAGAGGACGCTGTGCGCAAGGCCGGCCTTCGCCAGGTCCGTGTCCGCCACCACGGAGATACAGCGCGGATCGAGGTAATGCCCGACGAGTTCGTCCGATTCCTTGTCGGTGACGAGGCGGTGCGGATCGTACGCGAGCTCAAGGAACTGGGATACCGTTACGTCTGTCTCGATCTCGAGGGATACCGCACCGGCAGCATGAACCAGGTAGTGACGCGAAAGCATTGATTGCGGGAAATATACATTCCTTCGGCAGGAGAAGGAGCGATAGGGCATGAAGGTTCTCGTTGTTGGCGGCGGCGGCAGGGAGCACGCCCTCGTGTGGAAGGTCTCCCAGAGCCCCCGGGTCAGCAAGATCTACGCCGCTCCCGGCAATGCGGGTATCGCGCAGCTTGCGGAATGCGCGCCGGTAAAGGCGGAGGACCTTGCCGGTCTTCTGTCCTTTGCCAAGGAGAAGAAGGTCGACTTGACGCTCGTGGGACCCGAGGGGCCGCTCTCCATGGGCATCGTTGATGAGTTCCAAAAGGCCGGCCTTCGCGTCTTCGGACCGTCAAAGAGTGCCGCCGAGATCGAAGCGAACAAGGCCTTCACGAAGGACCTGATGAAGAAGTACGGAATCCCGTCGGCCGAATATGAGACCTTTCGGGACCGGAACAAGGCAGAGGACTATATTCGACGCAAGGGAGCGCCCATCGTCGTGAAGGCAGCGGGGCTCGCCGCCGGGAAAGGGGTCGTCGTCGCTGAAACGGTCGACGAAGCCATCGCCGCCGTCGATCTCATCATGACGAAGAAGGCCTTCGGTCACGCCGGCGACGTTGTTGTCATCGAAGAATGCCTCCAGGGAGAGGAAGCATCGTTCATGGCATTCACTGACGGCAGGACCGTGGTGCCCATGGCATCGTCGCAGGACCACAAGCGCATCTTCGACCTGGACAGGGGACCGAACACGGGCGGTATGGGTGCCTACTCTCCGGCGCCGATCGTGACCAGAACGATCGAAGAGCAGGTCATGGAACGCATAATGATTCCCACGGTCCGCGCCATGGAAACGGAAGGCCGCCTGTTCAAGGGCGTCCTCTATGCGGGTCTCATGATCCGTGATCGAGAGGCGAGGGTCCTGGAATTCAACGCCCGGTTCGGAGATCCCGAGACCCAGCCGGTCATGGCGAGGCTGGACACCGATCTCATCGATATCGTCGAAGCGATCCTCGCCGGGAAGCTCTCATCTCTCAAGATATCCTGGAAGCCAGAATCGGCGGTCTGTGTGGTCGTGGCCTCGGGCGGCTACCCCGGCAGCTATGAGAAGGGGAAAGAGATCCGGGGTCTCGACAAGGCCGCAGCATTGAGCAAGGTGATACTATTCCATTCCGGAACGGCGCTGAAGAACGGCAGGGTCGTGACGGACGGCGGACGGGTCCTCGGGGTGACCGGCCTCGGCGCATCGGTCCGGGATGCGATCGATGCCGCGTATCGGGGTGTGCGGGCAATATCCTTTGACGGCGCCCATTCCCGCACGGACATCGGGGCGCGGGCGCTTTCCCGGGACCTGTAACCCGGTCGCTGGGAAGACATGGCGTATCCCTCTCCGTGACGGTTTATGACACTTTTGAAGGGAGTTCCCTATGGCGAAACCTGTAGTGGGAATATTGATGGGGAGCGATTCCGACCTTCCCATCATGCAGGAAGCAGGAGCAATGCTGAGGGAGTTCGGGATCGATTATGAAATGACCATAGCCTCGGCTCATCGCACACCCAAGAAAGTGCTGGAGTACAGCCAGAGCGCAGAACGCCGGGGCCTCAAGGTCATCATTGCCGGTGCAGGGTGGGCGGCCCACCTTGCGGGCGTCATCGCCTCCCAGACGACGCTGCCGGTGATTGGCGTGCCGATAGATTCGTCGGCGCTCAAGGGGATCGATGCATTGCTTTCCACGGTCCAGATGCCGGGTGGCATCCCGGTGGCGACGATGTCACTCGGGAAGGCCGGAGCGAAGAACGCCGGCATCTTCGCAGCCCAGATCATCGCGGCATCGGACGTGAAGGTTGCCAACCGGCTCAAGGTCTTCAAGGTGGAGATGGAGCAGGAGGTCGAGGAAAAGGCTAAGAAGCTCGCGGCCGCGATCACGACCGAGCCGGCTCCGTATATGCCGGAGAGACCGGAAGCGCAGCCGGTGAAGAAGAAATCCCGGCGTCGGCGATGGAAGAAGAAATCGGGCGCTGCCCAGGTTCCGGGACAGCCTTCGTGAAGACCGGACTCGCCTGTCTGCCCTGCTTCTTCCAGCAGGTCGTCAGAACGACGAAATTCGCCGGCGTGAACGGGGGGCAGCGGAGAAAGATCCTGCGACGGGCGGAAACAATCATCGAGCAGGCATCCTTCGATCAGGCACCGGCCCGGATTACGACGCTCCTGCACCGGCTCGTTCGTGAAGCGACCGGCGTCGACCCGTACAAGCGGGTCAAGGACGAGTACAACCGCATTGCTCTGGCGAGGCTTCCTTCCGTCCGGGCAACAGTGGCGGCCGCGGCCGCATCACATCCGAAGGAGGACCGCCTGGAAGGCGGCGTCCGCGCGGCCATTGCCGGGAACGTCATCGATTTCGGGATTTACGATACCGTTGACCTCGATCGCTCTCTCTCTGAAGCATTTCGCTTTCCTCTCTCCGGCACGGATTTCCGGAAGTTCGCATCGGACCTCTCTTTGGCGTCGCGGGTCCTTTACTTGTGCGACAACGCCGGTGAGATCGTCTTCGACCGCATCCTGATCGAGGTCCTTCGTTCCCTGGGTAAAGAGGTCACCGCCGTCGTGAAGGGGGTCCCGGTCATCAATGACGCGACGATGGAGGATGCCGAGGCCGCTGGGCTCAGGGATGCGGCCAGCGCTGTGATGCATAACGGCAACGACGGCATCGGGACGCTCCTCGAGCTGTGCTCCAGTGAGTTCCTTAAAGCATACCGTTCAGCAGACCTGATCATAAGCAAAGGACAAGCGAATTACGAGACCCTCGCCCAGCAACGGGATGATCGGATCTACTTTCTGTTCAAAGTGAAGTGCCCCGTTGTCGCAGCAGCATTGGGACGACAGGACGGAGACATCGTCGTGATGGACAATAGGAAGTCCCAGGGCGCCAGAGACATCTGAACCCGAGGTCATGGCCGCGGAAATCGTCGTCATAGACGCGGAGAGACCGGAAAGGTCCTTTTCGCGGTGCCGCGAAGTAGTCCGTTCGGGCGGCATCCTTGCCTTTCCAACCGATACGTTCTACGGCCTCGGTGCCGATCCGCGCAGCGCCGAGGCGGTTGAGCGGCTCTTCTCCATCAAGGGTCGGGCTGCTGACCGGCCGATCCTGCTCCTTCTGGCTGATGCTGCAGAGGTGGGAGAATGGGCGGCTGACACTTCTCCAGCGGCCGACCTGTTGATGAAGCGGTTCTGGCCGGGTCCGCTCACGCTTCTGTTCAAATCGCGGCCTGATGTGCTGCCGGCGCTGACCGCCGGGACCGGCAGGATCGGTCTCCGGGTGCCCGCGAACGAGATAACGCGCTCCCTCCTGCGATACCTGGGGAGCGCGCTAACGGGCACAAGCGCGAACCTTTCGGGCGGTCCGGATCCCCTGAGCGCCGGCGATGTGCTGCGGGAGCTTGGCGACCGTATCGACCTCATTCTTGACGGCGGTCCTGCTGTCAGAGAGCGGCCTTCGACGGTCGTGGACGTGACCACAGATCGTCCCAAGGTCATCCGCGAGGGGGCCATTGCAGAAAGAATCCTGTTCTCCTGACCGATAGACCAGAGGATGCCGGACCACTCCAGGAAGGATGGACCATGAAAAAGATCTTCGTACTGGACACGAACGTGCTGCTTCACGATCCCCGTGCGATCTTCTCCTTTGAGGAAAACGACGTGATCATCCCGATCGTCGTCATCGAGGAGCTGGACAAGTTCAAAAAGGGGATCGACGAGACGGGAAGGAACGCACGTCAGGTCTCGCGCATCCTTGACGAGCACCGCCAGAAAGGGAAATTGTCACAGGGCGTCCAGCTTGACAAGGGAGGTCTTCTGCGCGTCGAACTCAATCACACATCGCCTCAGCACCTGCCCATGGAGCTGATCGCGAGCAAAGGCGACAACCGGATCCTCGCGACGGCCCTGAACCTGTGCCGCTCGGAAAAAGAGTTCCCGGTGGTTCTCGTTACCAAGGACACGAACCTGAGGATCAAGGCCGACGCCGTGGGTCTTACGGCCGAGGACTACGAAACCGACACGATCACGATCGACGAACTGTATTCAGGTGAGGCGGAACTTGCAGTGGCGCCCGAGTCCATCGACGCGTTCTACGCGAGCGGCGAACTGGCACCGCCGCCCGGGTCCGTTCTCTTTCCCAACCAGTTCGTCATGATCAAGAACAGCGCCAATCCGTCCCAGACAGCCCTCAGCCGCTTCAGCAGGCAGAAACACGCTTTGGTCCCGCTCATCGGGCCCAAACACGGCGTCTGGGGCATCAGCCCGCGGAACAAACAGCAGCAGTTCGCGCTCGACCTGCTCCTGAACGACGACATCCGCCTGGTCTCGCTGGTCGGGAAGGCGGGAACGGGCAAGACCCTTCTTGCGCTGGCGGCGGGGCTCGAGAAAACGATCGAGAGCCGCGCCTTCGCCCGCCTCGTCGTCTCGCGGCCGGTGTTCCCGCTGGGCAAGGACATCGGGTTCCTCCCCGGAGACATCGAGGAAAAACTCAAGCCCTGGATGCAGCCCATCCGGGACAACCTCGATTTTCTCATGGGGACGTCTGCGTCGGTATCCCGCGGGAAAGGGAGGAAGGACCTTCAGAGCCTGTTCGATCTGGGCATGATCGAAGTGGAGCCGCTGACGTACATCCGCGGCCGAAGCATGCCGAACCAGTACCTCATTGTTGATGAAGCGCAGAACCTTACGCCCCACGAGATCAAGACCATCATCACCCGCGCCGGCGAGGGGACGAAGATCGTCCTGACCGGGGACCCCTATCAGATCGACAATCCCTACATCGATTCGTCGAGCAATGGCCTGTCCTTTGTTGTCGAACGGTTCAAGGAAGAATCGATTGCCGGCCATATCACTCTCGTCAAAGGGGAGCGATCGGACCTCGCAGAGCTTGCGGCGACGCTTCTCTAAGAATCGGGCTCGTCATTGCCGGTGAACGCTGCCACAATCTTATAGGTGTTACAAATTTTCCTATAATAATTGCCCACAAAGTGGTAGTATCGTGCGTCATGGCCAAGATTGTGGAGAAACGAATGATCCGGAAGCCTGACGTATTTTACTACCGGATCGCCGCCCCCCTCATCTCGCGAAAAGCAAAGCCCGGCCAATTCGTGATCATTCGCCTGCACGACAAGGGGGAGAGAATCCCCCTTTCTCTTGCCGACATCGATCCTGCCGGAGGAACGATCAGTCTCATCGTCATGGCGGTCGGAAAGACCACGAACGAACTTTCCCACCTCAAAGTCGGTGACGATATCCTTGACCTGTGCGGCCCTCTGGGCCGGCCGACGCATATCGCTCGGTCAGGCCACGTCGTGCTCGTTGGCGGCGGGTTCGGAGTTGCGCCGCTCTATCCAATCGCGCGAAGCTTCAAGCAGGCAGGATGTACTGTGACGGTCATCATGGGAGCTCGCAACAGGGACCTGCTCATCTATGAGGACGAGATGAGCCGGACCGCCGACCGGGTTCTGATAACGACCGATGACGGGTCCAAGGGCATGCAGGGAAGGGTCACCGACGCCCTCGTACGGGTGTTGGGCTTGCACCGAGCGGACCTTGTGCTGGCCATCGGTCCGGCGATCATGATGCGGTCCGTGGCGGAGGCGACGACCCCCTTCGGTATTCGGACGGTGGTGAGCCTGAATCCAATCATGGTAGATGGAACTGGCATGTGCGGCGGATGCCGGGTGGCTGTCGGCGGGGAAACGAAGTTCGCCTGCGTTGATGGGCCCGAGTTCGACGGTCATCTCGTCGATTGGGACGCCCTGATGAACCGTCAGCGTACCTACCATGCCGAAGAAAGGGAATCATTCGAGTCGTGGAAGGAGCGCCACGCACGCATGCTGAGCGGGGAGGCGCAGCCCCTTTGCGAATAGGAACTGAACGGATGAAGGACTCCACGTCGGAAAAAAGGCCCGCCAGGAAGATCATCCCCCGCAAGACACCGATCCCCGAACAAGACCCGTCTATCCGGCGCCGGAATTTCGGCGAAGTGTCGCTGGGGTACACGCCGGAGCTGGCGCGGCAGGAGGCCGAGCGGTGTCTCAACTGCGCCAAACCCGGATGTGTTTCGGGATGTCCGGTGCAGGTCCCGATCCCGAGGTTCATCGAAGCAGTCCGAAGCGGCGATTTTACGAAGGCGCTGGCGATCATCAAGGAAGCGAACCTTCTGCCCGCGGTCTGCGGCCGGGTCTGTCCCCAGGAAAAACAGTGCGAGCAGCAATGCACGCTCGGCAAGAAGTTCGATCCCGTGGCCATCGGCAGGCTGGAACGGTTCGTAGCGGACTGGTCAATGGAGCACGGGCGCGTTGACGACCCCAAGGTGGTTTCCTCCACCGGCAGGGCGGTTGCGGTTGTCGGAAGCGGTCCCGCGGGCCTCGCCTGCGCCTATGAACTTGCCAGGGCGGGACATGCGGTCACGATCTTCGAGGCCTTTCACGAGCCCGGAGGTGTCCTGCTCTACGGGATTCCCGAGTTCCGCCTTCCCAAGTCCATCGTGGCACACGAGATCGCTGTCCTCGTTCGCATGGGCGTCACGATCGAAAAGAACGCGGTCATCGGAAAGCTGCTTACCGTCGATGAGATCCTCGATCAGTTCGATGCCTGTTTCATCGGCACCGGCGCGGGTACGCCGAAGTTCATGGCCATTCCCGGAGAGGACCTGAACGGCGTCTATTCAGCCAACGAGTTCCTGACGCGCATGAATTTCATGCGCTCGCACTCCTTTCCGGAGTATGACACGCCGGTCAGGAAGGGCCAGCGCATTGCCGTCGTGGGAGGCGGCAACGTCGCCATGGATGCCGTCCGCACCGCGCTGCGGTTCGGGGCCGAACATGCCGTCGTCGTCTACCGCCGCTCGGAAGAGGACATGCCGGCCCGCCGGGAAGAGGTCTATCACGCAAAGGAGGAGGGTGTGCGGCTCGAGCCGCTTACCGATGTCCTGGCCATCGAGGGACATGAGGGGGCCGTGCGCGGGATCAGCTGCATCCGAATGGACCAGGGCGCTCCAGACAGTTCGGGTAGGCGGAGGCCGGTCCCTCGCAAGGGGTCAGAGTTCTTCATTCCTGCCGATATGGTCATCATGGCGCTAGGCACGAACGCCAATCCACTGGTGCCTCAGAGCACGGACAGTCTCCGTGTGAACGAATGCGGCTATATTATAGCGGACGAGCGGACTGGCCAGACGAGCAGAGAGGGCGTCTTTGCGGGCGGCGACATCGTTACCGGCTCGGCGACGGTCATTTCCGCCATGGGCGCCGGACGCAAGGCCGCACACGCCATCCATGAGTATGTCATGAAGAAAGCCTCGACGAAGGTCTCCTTCTAGAACACGTTTCCCTCTTCAGTAAACCGCTCTTCTCACTCAAACAGCCTATCAGCAGCGCTCCCCGATCAGAGAATAGGTAAATCCTGACACTGCCAAAATAAATTGTATCCCGCAATCTGCCAGGAACTGCTCCGCCACGTACTCCTGCTACGGTCCTCCCACAAATTCACTCCGAGGAGGGGGCCATGAAGCGACTTGGCAGGAGAGGCATGACGTTGACGGAACTGATGGCAGTCATCGCAGTGATCGGGGCTCTGGTTTTGATGGCAGATACATCAATGAAGGGTTATTTTCGTACGGCACGGCTCCATAGCGCGAAAGAGATGATTATGAGCGACATCAGGATGACGAGGTTCAAGGTGTTCTCTTGGGGAGAGCCCTGCCACATCGATTTCGAGCCTACGACCGCTTCCTATGTCGTCAACGGAATCAGCCGGATCAAACTGCCCCCCGGCATATCGTTCGGCGCGGCAGCGGGGGTCACGGGTAGGCCGTCGGACGCCCATAATCCGCCTCCCAAGGACGGCATCACGTTCCGGGGCGAAGGAACCGAGAACAGGGCGGAATTCCTGCCGAAGGGTCTGGTCGTGCCGGCAGGGGCTGTCTATCTCACGAACGGCAGCGAGACAATCGCCATCACAGTCACCCTGAGCGGTCATACAACGGCATGGAAGTCCCGCGGCGGGAACAAATGGATCGAGATATGAGAAGGTCTTTATGGGCTTTTGAAGGTCTTGTTTGTGAAGCATCACTCCTATGACGGGTATCTGCAGACGTTGATCATTATGACCGAGAGGCTGCCCCGCCTCTCGGTCTTGCTGTTTTAATGCTCTTCCTGGGCGGCGCAAGAGAACGAAATCCTCGTCATTTCACGACTATGTAATTCATTACATAGTTATGTCGCTGAATTCATTTTCCAGACACGATAATATACATAATGCATTGAATTATTGATGTAAAGTAGTGGCATGAGTCTTGCTCTCTAACACTCCAACATGGCCAAATACCGTCTCATATGTCCCCTCTGCGGTACCAGCATCATTGCAGCCTCTCCCGAAGATGTGATATGGGAGCGCTGCCCTGGCTGTTCCAGGCATGTGTGGGACCTCTATGATGCACGCATGGCCGAACTGGTAGTGGATAGCTGCCAGCGTAGACACATTGTAGCGGTCCATCATCAAGAGAATTAGGCATCAAGTGATCGGAGGATGGTTCGATGGAAGGCAAGCATCCCACGTCTCGTTTGCTCTCACTGCTGGCAGGTCTGGCGCTGATATGCTGTTTTTCTTCCAATGCCATGGCCGCCCAAATGACCGACTACTGTGTCACTCCTCCCTATATCGGCGGTTTCCTGCAGCCGAACCTCCTTCTCATGATCGATAACTCCGGGAGCATGTATGACCTGATGTATACCGATACATCTTCCTACAATTATTGTGCGAATATCCCTTCGAATTCCTGCACCACCCCCGGAGCGCCCTGCTCGGGCACTGCCTATTGTAATAACCTTGTTTCGCTCGCGACCGCGACTGTCTACTCGCCGGCCCCTTGTACAACCGACGCTCAGTGCAGCGCAATTGTTGCCGGCGATACCTGCAACACGGGAAGAGGTCAGTGCAAGACTGCTCAGGTGCTCACGAATCCGGCGACGTACAGTCCCGTGTTATGCACGCAAGACTCAGATTGCGGTGCCAACGATACCTGCAATAATAAATGCACGTCCTCGACGCGGCCCTGTCTCGACAGCACGTATGACAATACCAAGTCCTACCCGGGGTATTTCACGCAGACTGTTAATTTCTGTTACAGCTCGAAGAGCAGCACGATGGGTACTAACTGCGCCTACAGCGGCAGCTGGGATGAATTTGACGGCAGCGGCAACCCGATGCCGGCAACATGTTCGTATGGCGGCTCGTCATCGACCACACCCTATCTGTGCGTCAATGTGGCGGGTACCACAGGAGCGAGGTATGTGACTCAGTTCGTTGCGTCCGGCAATTTCATGAACTGGCTCACCATGTCCAAGCTCGATATCGAGAAACAGGTCCTCACCGGCGGCAAATACAGGAACGACTACGGCGGCGATCTGATGGCTGAGACACGGGGGTGCTCGGGCAGAAAGTTCATCAAGACCATTCCTGGTATCCCTCTGACCTTTGCCATCAGGGGCGGGAGCGCCGCGGTCGGCACGATGAGCCAAGCCACACAGTACGGCCAGACCTACCTCGAGATCTACGAGGGGACCTACAACGCGGCAGCATGCACTGCGGCGATGAACGACTGGATGAACGTCAACACCGCGAACCTCGGCACAACGCAGGGCGACACCAAATGCTGCCTTGCGGGAGGCACGACCGCGAACGCGAGCGGCAGCGGCTGCACCTCGAACGCGACCCCGATTATCGTGGCCAATCAGGCCATTCATGACTGTTTCTGGTACTACAACGGACACGGGCTGTCAAACTTGCAGCCCATCAAGAACGCATGCGTCAATGACTGGGCTACTACCGCCGCATCCAGTATCACTGACATCAACGATGCCGACGCCATCTGCTCGAACGCACTGACCCATCCGCCCTCTATTAATGACGGGGGAATCGGGAATACCTCGGGGTTCCTGGGGCTCTGTTTTACGGGTGGTTCCTGGGACAACAACTGCGCTCTCATCGAGAACAAGGAT
The DNA here is from genome assembly GCA_037916085.1 of Nitrospirota bacterium. Lineage (GTDB taxonomy): Bacteria > Nitrospirota > UBA9217 > UBA9217 > UBA9217 > JAKAHZ01. Next base: position 11,738 of record JBAIYC010000055.1, read on the forward strand.
TACTGCCAGACCATCGGCGGGGCAGGGGCGGTGACCGATCCTGCGTCGAACACGGTGGTTCCCACAACGGCCCAGAACATTCCCGGTTTCTTGATGGAAATCGGCCTTAGCAACCTGCCGATGATCAATGATTTTTCGACTTCGGGCGGAACGCCTGGATTCTTAGTGGCGGTCTATGACCCGTGGCATGTTTCCTTGCCGCCCAAGGGGCTAGTCAACACTTACCAGAACCGGATCCGGTTCGGGGTCATGAGATTCCAGAACGACGGCTCAGCTTCCGAATGCAACCAACGGGGCACCTGTTCGGCCACTTCTACCAACGCCGGTGTGTCATGCACCGCGGACAGCAATTGTTCCGGCGGCGGGAAGTGCGTCTTCACCATTCCCTGTGCGAACAGATGCTCGACCACGACGCAGCGGCAGTGTTATCAGAATTCGGACTGCCCGACAGGAGAAACCTGCGGGCCGCTTCCGAAGAGGGACGGCGGAAGGATCATCTCCTACGTCGGCGCCGGGTACTGCAATTTTACGACCACAACGGCATGCATTGTCGACAATAACTGCCCGACGGGAGAAACCTGCGTTGCCAGTGTGGGAGATCACAACACCCCAGGCAGTCTCGTCAGGAACATCGACGATATCCAGGCCACGTCGTGGACGCCCCTGAACGAAGCATTCTATAACGCCATCGGGTATTTCGCCCGGTCCAATCCCTACGACGGGACGAACCCGACCAGCAGGAACTTCAATTTTTCCGGTCTGCCGGTAAGCTACGGTACGACCACCACGACAGCCGGGTACAATCCGTCAGTGTCGAAATGTCAGATGAACAACATCCTGCTTATCACCGACGGTATGTCGACAGCTGACCAGAACCCGGCATCTGAAGCGCTTGCGTCGCTCTATTCTTCCCAGACACCCACGCCGTATAACGGAATCTCCGGGTACGACACGACGAATGCCTGTCCCCCCTACGCGGGGAGCAGGAGCCTGCCCACGCTGGCATGGGCCGCCAAGAACCTGGACATCAAGACCCTGGCGACTTCAAGTCCGGCAAGCAAGCTGCCCGATAACGCCCCGTCCTTCTCCAGTGAATCGATTGTTACTTATATCGTCTACTCGGGCCCTTCCGCGGGTGCGGACAGCGGCAAGACCACAGGCTTGTGCGATCCCTACCGGCTGATGAATACCACTGCGAGCAATGGCGGTACCTCTTTGCTCTACACGTCGTCTTCCCCAACCCTTCTCGCCACAAAGATCCAGAACGCACTTGACCAGGTTGCCGCGGTCGCAGCCTCGGGCACTGCTGCGTCGGTGCTCGCATCGGGCGAGGGCAGCGGAGCCAATCTTGTTCAGGCGGTGTATTATCCCAGAAGACAATTTACCAATTCGGCTACCGGAATTCCTGACGAGATCTGGTGGACCGGGAGGCTGTCCAACTTCTGGTACTATGTAGACCCCTTCTTCAACACCAGCAGCATCCGCGAGGACGATGAAGGCCTGTCCGGCGACAAGATACTCAATCTTAAGACCGACACTACCCATCATGATTACGTCACCCAGCTCTACTATGATACTGGAAGAAAGGCCACCTTCGCGCACCGCTGGACGGACCCTTTGGGGAACGGCGTAACCGGAACGATGCTGACGCCGGATATCGGCTTTGAGGGCCTTGCGAGCCTGTGGGAAGCGGGCACCCTCCTCTGGAAGCGGGACGTCACCACTGCTGCGGGAAAGAGAAAGCTCTACACGACCATCGACGGGACGAGCCTGCTGTCCGGCAATTTCTCGAGCAACACGATAAACCCGACGCCGCCTGCGCCGTTTACGGGCACTGCGGACGCTAATAATTCGGCAACCCTGGCATCCTATCTGACCGTTTCCGCGTCCAATGCGGCGACTCTCATCGACTGGGTCCAGGGTGTGGACAGCAGCGGATACCGTTCCCGGACGGTAAAGATCGAGTCGATCGACACGATCGCCCGGACCTGGAAACTTGGCGATGTCATCAACTCGACACCCAGGATCATGTCCTGGACGCCCCTGAACAAGTACCACAGGCTGTATGGCGACACGAGCTATGGTCCGGCGAACACGGACCCAAAGCTCGAAGACCCTGTTGACAACACACATTTCATCACGACACAGGCGTACAAGAACCGGGGAATGATCTTTACCGGCGGGAATGACGGTATGCTCCATGCCTTCAAGCTCGGCCAGTTGCAGTTGTCATGGAGTGGACAGGGCACCACCGAGAAGGCAAGGCTGGTGAACCCGGACACCGGCCTGGTCTGCAGCGCCAGCGACACGCAGCCCTGCGGCCAGGAACTGTGGGCATTCATCCCCAAGAACGCGCTGCCGTACCTGAAATACATGGCTGACCCGTCCTATTGTCATGTCTATTCGGTCGATCTCACTCCCGCCGTCTTTGACGCCGCCATCGGCGCTCCGCTTTCCGGAGACATTTCCAGTGCTGCCCGGACGGTGAGCGCCTGGCGGACCATCGTGATCGGAGGCATGCGCTTCGGCGGTGGGTGCAAGAATGCATGCTCCGATTCGAACTGCGTGAATACGCCTACGACGGATCCCAATGACTCCACGAAGGGGCTTGGCTATTCGAGCTATTTCGCCCTCGATGTGACCGATCCGAACAACCCGACGCTTCTCTGGGAATTTTCAAGTGAGTCGCTTGGCTTCGCCACCACCGGTCCTGCCATCGTGAGGACCAGCGACACCTCGGGAGGGACCAACACGAACGGCAAATGGTTCGTCGTCTTCGGCTCCGGTCCGACCGGACCGATCCAGACCTCGGATATGCAGTTCATGGGCCGATCGGACCAGAACCTTAAGCTTTTTGTTCTCGACCTGAAGACCGGGGCGCTGCTGCGCACGCTGGATACCAATATCCCGAATGCCTTCTCGGGCTCATTAGGCAACGGGACCCTGGATATTCAGCAGGATTACCAGGACGATCTCGTCTACGTGCCCTATGTCAATCAGGCGGCGGATAGTACATGGACGACCGGAGGGCTCGGCAGGCTCGTGACCAAGCAGAGCCCCACTGTGGACAACTGGGCCTGGAGCAAGGTCATAGACGGCATCGGTCCGGTCGTTGCCGCGGACTCCAAGCTCGTTGATCTGAACAATAAGAACTTATGGGTCTATATCGGAACGGGAAGGTATTACTTCGCACAAACGACGTCTCCCGATGATTCCAACGGTCAGCGACACCTTATCGCCCTGAAGGACCCTTGTTACAAATCCACGGGATACGACTATAACTGTACGGACAGCGTTTCGTTCTCCAGTCTCATTGATGCGACCGATGTGAACAATGCTCCGAACACGACCACGGCGAACGGCTCCACCGTCAAGGGGTGCTACGTGAGGCTTGATCCGGCGGGACAGTACACGTACCCGCCGGAAAATCCGACGAGCT
>JBAIYC010000056.1:0-7071 GCA_037916085.1 Nitrospirota bacterium
GTGTCGACACCGCGCGTCAGGTCGTCCGCAGCCAGCTCGGCTTCCCACCGCGCGAGTCTTGGAAGATACATGGTGTAGAGGTCCATCCGTGTCATTACATCTGCAGTCGTCTCTTCGATACTGCCGATCGCGGCGAAGACACCGCTGTCCCCTGAAGACGCGAGCATCTTTGCAACCGCACTATCCAGGGACGGTCTGCGGTAGATTTCACCCTCGATGGGATGACTGTCCGCCCAGGTCCGCACTTCTGCCGTCAGCTTCTCAACAGAAGGTCCGGCCTGCACACTCGTGATGAGGCTGCGGAACTGTCCCTCGATGAGGGCGAACGGTTCCGGATCCATCGACGCAGACAGGCCGTACTTGGCCCTTACCTCCGGTCGCTTCAGGAGGTTTTCGACCTGGAGCACGTACCCCCAGGCGTCAACAAGCGCAAGAACGGGGTCATTCCGCAGCAGCGCGACAAGCATGGTTGATGTCATCTCGATCTTCAGGACAAGGAGCCCGCGGCGTATCGTCGGGTCGGATGTATCCGCCATGGTCCGGTCAACTCGTTCCTCGATGATTCCCAGTGTCGGACGGATAAGGGCGCGCACGCGTATCCGGAGTTCCTGCGGTGATGTCCCCAGCCCCTTTATGCCTGAAGTGACCGGTGCGCGCGACTTGCTCTCCGCGAACAGGTCAGTCCCAGGATAGACGGACAGGGCCACGACGGCCACAATCGCGGCTAAACGGCGTATGACCGCAAAGAGAGGCCGATCGTACCCCCACGAATGACAGGGAGCTGCGATTTCGAATACAAGCCGGCGAAACATGAGTGACCTCCCCTGACGTTCTTCATCTTCAGAAAGTTCCGGCTCCGCGACTTACCTTACCGGTTGGAGGCTCGAACTCCCAGATGCCGTCCGTCCGCCATCACCGACAGTTGACCGGAACCTGACGATTTCCACGCCGGAAATCTGCTCCATGAACCCAAGCCCAAGGGTCGCCTTTCCGCTCCGGGGCTCAAGGCTCGTTATGTAGATGCTCTTCGGCATGGATCAAGACCTCGAGTGCTCGTCCAGCTTGATCACCAGCGGACCCTTTACGGCCTCCATGATGAGCGACGCCGGCTGGCCGTGTTCCAGGAGCTGCGTCATCGCATGACAGTACTTCCTGATGTGCAGGAAGAATCTTTTGTACCCCTCGCAGAGATAGTGCAGTCCCGGTTCATCGTAATAGGACATGGCGAAGCGATGCTTGGGGCAGCCTCCCCTGCAGGCGGCGACCACTTTGCACTCTCTGCACCACCGGGGCAGCGCCGTTTCCTTGCTCACGCCGAATCCCGACTGACGCGACCGTTCGGCCAGAGTGGTCAACGTAGCGGAGAGGACATTCCCGAGCCGGTACTCCGGGTACACGCAATGATCGCAGGCATAGACATCGCCGTTATGCTCGATCACCAGCGACCTGCCGCACTGCTCCGCATGGACGCAGACCGGCGATGGATCGCCGATCCACGCGTTCAGCGCCCATTCGAAGTTCATCACGAAGACCGTACCCACATCCTTGCGCACCCATTCTTCATAGATGGCTATCAGGAAGTCCCCGTATTCGCCGGGGATGACCGACCAGGGGGTCACCTCGGTCTGCGGTCCGGTTTTGTCCAGCGCAGGCGGACAGGCGAGCTTCAGGCCGTGCTGCATGCCGCAGGCATCGGCCTTTCGCTCCACGATCGGCGCGAACTGGATGAATTCCACGCCCTGCGCCCTCAGGAAGCGATAGACCTCAAGCGGCTGCCTTGCCGACTCCCGGGTGACGCTCGTCAGCACATTGTATTCGACCTTATGCTGCTGAAGCAGTGACAGGCCCCGCATCACTCTGTCGAAGGTCCCCTTGCCGCTCCGGTCGCGGCGATACCGGTCATGGATATCCTTCGGGCCATCGATGCTGATGCCGACCATGAACCTGTTCTCAGCCAGGAAGCCGCAAAGCTCGTCGGTCAGGAGCGTTCCGTTGGTCTGGAGCGCATTAGTGATGGCCTTCGTTCCCAGGAACGGCTTCTGGAGCTCCACAACGCGTTTGAGGAAATCGAGTCCCAGGAGCGTGGGTTCCCCGCCCTGCCAGACAAATTCGACCACTGGCGTGGGCTGGGACGTTATGTAGTTGGAGATAAAGGCGGACAGGACCTCGTCGGACATGCGGTACTGCTCGCCAGGACCGAAGAGGGCCTGCTTTTCGAGATAGAAGCAATAGTCGCAGTTCAGGTTGCAGACCGGCCCGATGGGCTTGGCCACCACGTGGATGCCGGGGACGATGCTTTCCTGATTGCTGCTTCTATTTGACGGCTCAACTGTCATGGCTGTCATTCAAATGAAAAAGGAGACCAGGGAGGAAGGGCATCATGCCCCTTCCTCCTTGGCCGCATCTTTTACCGAACTGCTGCCTCAGCGCCCGCAGGCCTCACCTGTCTAGTCCCTGGAGAATGCGCCCTGCGCTTCTTTCTCCAGGTCGAGGTACTGCGCCTTTTCGGTTGTGACCCCGACTCCCAGGATCTTGCCGCCCTGGAATTTCCCTGGCTTTGTATACAGGGTGCTGACAGGGTCGCCGCTCAAGTATCCGACGCGCTGCCCCCCTCCCAGCCCAAACTTGCCGGTCTGGGTCCTCATCGGCCCTTCGGCCACCACCTTGTCGTTCACATAGAGCTTGGTCTTGCCGATCGATTCCTGGTATTTCCCCGCCTTCTCCCTGATGAACTCCATGCCGAGCGCGTACTTCCCGGGTTTGAGTGCGGGAGAAACGAATACCTGTTCCGGCTTGATGCCCAGGAAATTGTACACATAGTATAACTTCATGTCCTTGATGAACAGGGTATGACCGCCGAAGCGTGAACCCATTTGGAAGATCACGCCCGAGCAGTTGGCATCGGTTATATCCACATCCGCGATGATCTTATAGGAGCGGCCGCGAATGTTGGCGGCCACGCCTTCCGGTACTGCTGTCGTATCGGGATAGTAGATATTCCGTTCGCGTTTCGGCTCCTCTGAGGGGCGCTCGATGGTAAGCACTTCCAGAGCCGATCGGTCGTCAAGCGGCAGTACCAGGTTCGTATCCGCCTCCTCGAACCAGGTCTTTATGAGCGCCTTCAGTTTCTCGGGATTCTCCTTTGCCAGGTTTTTCGATTCTGCACGGTCCGCGTCTACGTGGTAGAGCTCCCATTTGTCCTGATCGAAGTGTCCCTTGCCGGTGATCGGGGCATGGAGGGCAACAGCCTTCCAGCCGTCCTCCCATATCGCACGGGTGCCGAGCATAGAGTAATACTGACGGTGCTTCTTCGTTGGATCGTCGGGCTTTGCGTCGAACGTGTAGCGCATCGATACGCCGGAGAGCGGATATTGCTTCACACCCTTGTATACCGTCGGCATTTGCAATCCGGTGATCTCCAGGATGGTCGGAACGATGTCCACGGAATGGTGATACTGGTTCCGGACCTCACCGCGCGCCTTGATGCCTTTGGGCCACGAGATCACGAGCGGATCAGCGGTGCCGCCGGCATATTCCGAGTAACGCTTGAACATCTTGTACGGCGTCGACGTTGCGGCGGCCCATCCCGTCGGAAAGTGCTCATACGTGTCCGGTCCGCCCAGAACATCCAGCAGCTTCATGTTCTCGGCCAATTCATCGGGGTACCCATTGAAGAACTTGTTCTCGTTGACCGATCCATTGGGAGTTCCCTCCCCGGACGCACCGTTGTCCGCGGCATAGAAAACGATGGTGTTCTCGAGCTGTCCGGTCTTCTCCAGGTACTCGATAACGCGGCCCATCTGGGCGTCCGTATACTCGGAGAACCCGGCATACACTTCCATCAGGCGCGCGAAGAGCTTCTTCTCGTCGGCGTTGAGCGAATTCCAGGGACGCACATAATCGGCCGGATTCGCAACATCCTTCGGCAGCGGATTGAACGGCGTGAGTTCGGTGCCCTTCGGGAGCATGCCCTTCGCGATCATGCGCGGCAGGACCCACTTGCGGTAGGCGTCGTAGCCGTCGTCGAACTTGCCCTTGTACTTGTCGATGTACTCCTGGGGGGCCTGGTGCGGGGCATGGTTGGCGCCGGGGTTCATCCACATGAACCAGGGCCGCGAAGGATTGCTGGCCTTTTGGTCGCGGATCATGGCGATCGCTTTGTCAGCGATATCCTTTGAAAGGTGATAGCCTTCTTCCGGTCCGTATGGCGGTTCGATGAACCGGTTGTCCTCGACGAGGTCCGGGTACCACTGGTTGGTCTCGCCGCCCAGGAATCCGTAGAAGCGGTCGAATCCCTTCTGGAGCGGCCAAAGCTTGCGGCTCGCACCCGAGGCAACATCCTGTTCGGCAACATTGTGGTTCTTGCCGATCCAGAAGGTGCTGTAGCCGTTGTCCTGAAGGATCTCGGCGATCGTCGCGGTCTGGTCCGGGATGCGGCCATGCGCACCGGGGAACCCATTTGCAGCCTCCGTGATGGCGGCCATGCCGTTCAGATGATGGTTGCGTCCGGTAAGGATCGTGGATCGGGTAGGAGAGCTCAGAGCACAGGTATGCCATTGCGTGTAGGTCAGACCATTTGCCGCCAGTCTATCCAGTGTCGGCATATTGATCCTGCCCCCATACGTTGACCATGCGGCTTGACCTGTGTCGTCGTACAGAATGATCAGAATGTTCGGCGCACCCTGAGGCGCTTTCTTGGGAGTGTACGGCGCCCAGTCCGGTACCGAATCGCGGACGTCGAGCTTGATGACGCCCTTGAATTGCGGCCCGGAACCAGGCGCCTGGGCCTGTTGTGCATCGACTGCAAGTGCGCCGAGGGCTACCGGCGCGAGTCCGAGTGCTGCGATCTGTCCGATCCTCCTCATGGTACTCTCCCTTCCTTCTGATCTCGCGGTGCGAGCCTGTACTGTTTAGTCCGACGACGTCTTCTTCTTTTCAGCTTCTTTCCGGGCCTTCTCCGCTTCTGCCTGGGCCGGGGCAGCCATTGGTTTCACCTCCACGGTCACTTTCGTGATATGGCCGGTGAATTTCGACTTCCCCTCGGACCCGATGGCCTCGACCACCGGTGTGCCGAGATCGATGCCCACATCAGCCGTCTCGTCAGCCGAGAAGATGCCGCCCTCGGTACGCTCGATCCTTCCTTCGGCGACCTTCTCGTTGTTCACGAAAAGGGTGCCGAGACCGCCCTTGCCGGGACCTCCGCCGTCATAAGCGAAGTCGAACTTGATCGTGTTCCTGCCGGGGGCAAGCTTCTTTGTCGAGGCAACGGTAAAATGCTGAAGACCAAGGAAGTTGTAATCATACGCGGGCACGCCATCCTTCACATAGAGCGCCCAGCCGCCGAAGCGGCCGCCCTGCACAATGATCGCTCCGTTGCCGCCGCCCTCCGGAACTTCTATCTCGGCCGTGACGGTCTTGGACCTGTTCTTCACATTGAGGAACACGTTCTCCATCATGCCGGTCATCCCCTCGGCAAGCGTCATGGATGTGCGTCCGGCCATCAGGTCCGGCCGGTTGACCATCGCGGCGTTCATGCGCTCCGTGACCCGGTCATCGAGCGGGAGCGCATGATGGACCTCCGCTTCCTTCATGAAAAGCGCCTGCATCTCGGCAAGCTTCTTCGGCTCCCTCTTCGCGAGGTCGGTCGTCAGGCTGAAGTCCTTCTCCACGTTGTAGAGCTCCCACACATCCTTGTCCAGCGTTGCGCGCGGTGTATATTCCCACGGCGCGCGATGGATCGTGCGGGCATACCAGCCGTCGTGGTAGATGGCCCGGTTCCCGGCGATCTCGAAGTACTGCGTGGTATGGCGTTCCTTGGCCTTGGCGTCCTCAAACGTATAGACAAGGCTCACGCCTTCCATCGGGATCTGCGGAGTGCCGTCCACCACCTTGGGCTCGGGCAGTTTGGCTGCTTCCAGGATGGTCGGCGCCACATCGATCACATGACTGAACTGGGTGCGCATCTCATTCTTCGCCTTGATGCCCTTCGGCCACGAGACGACCATGCCGTTCCGGGTCCCGCCGAAGTCCGAGGCAACCTGTTTCATCCACGAGAACGGCGAATCGAAACAGACCGACCAGCCCGCGGCCATGTGCGGGTAGGTCTCGGGACCGCCCCATCGGTCCATCACCTTCAGCATGTCCTCGACCTTCTCGGGCACGCCGTTGAAGTAGGTGTACTCATTGAACATGCCGTTCTGACCGCCCTCGCCGCTCGTGCCGTTGTCGCCGGCGATGTAGAACACGAGGGTATTGTCGCCCTGACCGGCCGCCGCCACCGCTTCGAGCATCCGCCCGATCTCATGATCGGTGAAGTCCATGTACGCCGCGTATACCTCGGCCTGGTGGGCAAAGAGCCGCTTCTCGTCAGCAGAGAGCTTGTTCCAGTCCTTGATCGCCGGCGGCTTCGGGGCGAGCTTCGTTCCCGCCGGGATGATGCCCATCTTGAGCTGCCGGGCAAAGGTCTCCTCGCGCATCTTGTCCCATCCCTGGTCGAACTTGCCCTTCCACTTTGCTATCCATTCCTTGGGAACATGATGCGGCGCATGGACGGCTCCCGGCGCGAAGTAGACGAAGAACGGCTTGTCGGGGGTCATGGCCTTCTGGAACCTGATCCAGGCCACGGCCTTGTCGGTCATGTCGGTCATGAAGTGGTAGTTCGGGTCATTCGGCAGCTCGACCTGGGTGACGCCATCATAGAGATAGGGAGCCCACTGGTTCGTCTCTCCGCCGATGAAACCGTAGAACTTGTCCATGCCCTGGTGGGTCGGCCAGCGGTCAAAGGGACCGGAGACACTGGTCTCCCATGCGGCGGTCTCGTGCCATTTGCCGAATGCGGCCGTGCTGTACCCGTTCAGGCGAAGCATCTCGGCGACCGGCGCGGTCGAGTTCGGTATCTGACCGGTGGCGCCCGGGAAACCCGTCCCCATCTCGGTGATGAACCCCATGTTCACCGTGTGGTGGTTTCGGCCCGACTTCAGCGCCGCCCGCGTGGGCGAACATAGGGCCGTGGTGTGGAAGTTCGTGTAGCGCAGTCCACCCTTCGCGAGCCTGTCGAAGGTCGGCGTGGAG
>JBAIYC010000057.1:0-3222 GCA_037916085.1 Nitrospirota bacterium
TGAACGCAGCCTCGGTCTCGCCGGGGAACCCGACAATAAGCGAGGTCCGAAGCGCTATCCCGCGAACCTTCTTCCTGAGCCTGTCAATGGTCCTCTTGATGTCGTCTGGGGTCCCGCGCCGGTTCATTGCTGCAAGGATCCTGTCATCGATGTGCTGGACGGGCATGTCGAGGTACTTGCAGAGTTTCTCCTCGTCGGCCATCACCGAGATCAACTCGTCGCTCACCTTGCCGGGATAGACGTACATGAGCCGCACCCATCCGAGCCCGCGCACCTTCGTGAGCTTCGTGAGGAGTTTCGGCAGATCGATGCCCTTGTCGCGGTACTGCGTCGAGTCCTGGGCGAGCAGCACCAGTTCCTTCGTTCCCTCGTCGGCGAGACGCCTTGCTTCGTCGATGATGGAGTCAAGAGGCCTGCTCGCAAAGTTTCCGCGGATGAGCGGGATGGCGCAATAGGAGCAGCGGTTACTGCAGCCCTCTGCGATCTTGAGGTAGCGATAATGACGCGGTGTGGTGCTGATGCGCGGAAGGCCGAAGATCAGCGTCGGCGCTGACCCGGTAACGAAGTGTTCATGCTTTCCGAGGACGCGTCCGCATATCTCTGCCACCTTCGGGATCTCGGCGGTACCGATGATCGCGTCGGCCTCAGGCAGTTCCTTCGCGAGCTCGTCCTTGTAGCGCTGGGCAAGGCATCCGGCAACGATGAGGGCGCGGCACTTTCCCTGCTTCTTCATCTTCGCCGCGTCCAGGATGGCCTCGATGGACTCTTGCTTGGCCGATTCGATGAACCCGCAGGTGTTCACAACGATGACATCGGCATCATCCTGCTCCGGCGTGATCTCGAAGCCCTGCTTGCCCAGCACGCCTAGCATCTGTTCGGCATCCACCTGGTTCTTGGGACAGCCGAGCGATACCATGCCGATCTTGTAGGGATTCTTTTGCATAGGATAATTTACTTCACCGGGAAGACATGTTGCAACAAAAGAGGTGAGCAAGAAAGGTCAAAGGACGAATGGGACACGGATGAACACGGATAGACACGGATCAGAATTCAAAGTAGATGCCCTCCCTGTATTCTGTTCTTGCCTTATCCGTGTTCATCAGATTTTATCCGCGTCCAATATAGTATTGGACTTTCTCTTGCTTCTCCGGTCAGAATCCCCCCGTCATCGCCAGGAAACTCGCCATTTTCTCGTTCGTCTCGCGAAGCCGCTTCGACAGCGTCTTCGTGAAGGCCCACAGGAGCTTATAGCCCAGCTCTCGGTCCGTATCGAAGATCGCGTCGAGATCGATCTTCTTCAGGACGATCAGCGACGAATCGGTGTTCGCGATTGCGTGGGCCGAGCGCGGGAAGTCGTCGATCAGCGCCATCTCCCCGAAGTACTCGCCTTCCCGCAGCACTGCGAGCGCTTCCTCGCCGATATTGGGGATGAACTTGCTGATCCGCACTTCCCCTTTCAGGATCATGTAGCATCGATCGCCGGCGTCGCCTTCCTTGAAGATCGTCTCCCCTTTCTTGAACGATGCCCCCTCGCAGGCCTTTCGTATCCTTTCGAGCTCCTGCTCGGTGAGCCCGTCAAAGAGACTTATCTTCTTCAGCAAGATTATCATACCCGCCCCCGTATCCGTGCCCTCTCAGTAGCTTGTCCGGTCCATCTCAAAAGCGTTCCGGAAGACCTCCACCTGCGGGTCCTCGCCGCCGCTGATCGCCACGACGTCGAAACGGCAGGACATCTGGTGGAGCTTCTTCTGCCTGAGATAGCCCAGTGCCGCCTTCACCATGCGCTCCTGCTTCCTCTGGCCTACGGCCAGTTCGGGAGCGCCAAAAGCATCGCTGGTGCGCGTCTTTACCTCGATGAAGACGACCGTATCGCGGTCCAGAGCAATGAGATCTATCTCTCCCTGTCTCGTGCCGTAATTGCGCTCAAGAATACGGTAGCCGAGTTTCGCAAGATGCCGCGCGGCCCGTTCCTCGCCCGACCGGCCCAGAAGCTTCCGCAGGAGGCTCATCGCTCCTCCCGCAGCAGAGATGCGATCGGCTCGAAGCTCCGCCGGTGGGCTTCACAAGGACCGTACTTCCTGATCAATTCCAGGTGTTCCTTCGTGCCATAGCCCTTGTGCTTCTGGAAGTTATAGTAGGGATAGCGCTCGTGCAGTTCCTGCATGATGCGGTCTCGGGTGACCTTGGCGAGGATGGAAGCCGCGGCGATGGAGTGGCTGCGGGCATCCCCTTTGATGATCGCCTTCTGGAGAAGTCTCGTCCGGGGGAGGGTGACGGCGTCAAGCAGGAGAAGGTCGGGAGGAGGGACGATCGCCTGGAGCGCCCGCTCCATGGCGATGAAGGTCGCCTGCAGGATGTTCACCTCGTCGATGGTCCGCTCGTCAGCTGTCCCGATACCGTAGGCGACGGCGGCAGCGATGATCTCGTCGAACAGTCGTTCACGCTGCTGTTCCGTCAGCTTCTTCGAATCCGTGACTCCTGGAATGAGCAGTCCATCGGGCAGGACAACGGCTGCAGCCACCACGGGTCCGGCAAGAGGCCCTCTCCCCGCCTCGTCGAGACCTGCGATCCTGACCGAGCCCGCCTCGCGAGCGCACCGCTCGAAATAGAGCATGTCGCAGTCAACCTCGAAGAGGTTGCCCGTTTCCGCTCTGCGGTGCTTCCGCGAAGACGAGCCACGGACCATGAGGGTTTCTTTCCCGGAACGGTGGATTGAAAACAGGAAATCCTAAACGGCAGCGGCGCCTGCCGCTGACCCTGTTTAGGATTTCGAAGGTCGTGCTGCGAAAGTGGATTACTTCTTTTCCGCGGCGGGAGCCTGCCCGGCGCCGGCTGCCGTGGGGATCGAGCGCTCCTTCTCTTTGATGCGGGAAGCGCGGCCGCGCAGCTCGCGGAGATAGTAGAGCTTGGCTCTGCGGACCTTACCTTCCTTGGCCAGTTCGATCTTGTCGACCATGGGCGAATGGAGGGGGAAGAGCCGCTCGACGCCTACGCCGTAGGACAGCTTCCGGACGCGAACGGCCTCGCGCATGCCCGAGCCCTGGCGCCCGATCACGACACCCTCGAAGACCTGGATCCTTTCCTTGTCGCCTTCGACGACCTTCGCGTGCACCTTGACGGTATCGCCCACGCGGAAGCTCGGAATGCCCGACTTCATCTGGGGCTTCTCGATGGCGTTCAGAATCGTGTAGTTCATGGTAACCTCCTGATCACAGTCCGGAA
>JBAIYC010000058.1:0-14184 GCA_037916085.1 Nitrospirota bacterium
CATTGAGGCCTGGCCCCTCATCCTGATGATGCAAGCTATTGTCCGTGTCCGCGCCGTTCACGATCCTGGCGAGGAGAACGAGCGCAGGGTCGTCCGACAGCTTGTATTTCTGTATGATCGCGTCGAACGAGCATTCTTTGCCGTGGTGGCCCAGCTCGGCGCCGGGAACATCGTAGGGGATTGCTCCCATCCGCGCGGCCTCGGCCTGCACCTTCTCGGCGGGGACGAAGAGGAACTCAGCATCCCTGTCAACGAATTTCCTGATGAGCCAGGGACAGGCGACGCGGTCAACCTTCACATGTTCACGAGTGATCCATTTCATCTGATCTTCTCCTTGCGAAGCGGTTGCGCCCGCTTCGCACTATCTGTCCGACCTCATAGCCCGTCCGCTTCACCTTTCCCAAGATCACGCCTTCACGACAAGCACAGCGCACCCTGCATTCCCGATCACCTTTTCCGTGGCGCTGCCCATCAGCAGCTTCTTGAGTCCGGTCTTCCCATAGGTCCCCATGACGATGAGGTCGACGCCTCTGCCGCCTGCTGTTTCCACGATGACGTTTGACGATCTTCCCACAGGGGTGACGGCCTCCGCCGAGACGCCTTCCTTTTTCGCCTGCCCAGCCGCCTCGTTCGCGATCCTCGTCGCCTCTGCCCGTTCTGTTTCATCCCGCATGGCCGATAGTGCGATAAGATGACTGCCCGTCCGCTTTGCTATTGCTACCGCCTCGCTGACCGCTGCCTTTGCCTGGATCAGGCCGTCGGTGGCCACCAGGATGTTCCTGTATTCGATCTGGGCCGCCTTCGGAACGACAAGCACCTTGCAGGGAGCATGCGTGATGACCTTCGCCGCGGTCTCTCCCATCAGGGCTTTCGCGACACCCTTGCGGCCGCGCCTTCCGATCACGATCATGTCGGCCTTCTTTTCCGTAGCCTCGTCGACAATAGTCTCCGCAGCGTCCTTGGATTCGTGCAGGACGGTCTCGCAGGATAGGCCTTCCTTCTCCGCCCTTGCCTTGACGGTCTTCAAGTGCGCGGAGGCCTCCTCTTCTTCCTTCTTGAAGACGCTCGAGCCGATGGATTCGTACTCGGGGTTCGTTTCGAGCGTCATGCAGGCGTAGATCCTGCTCGAACATTTTGACGCGAACTTGATCGCCTCGCGGATGGCGCCCTCGCTGAAACCGGACATGTCGGTCGCGAGGAGTATCTTTTCCAATCTTCCTACGGGGCATGCTGGTCCGTTCGACATAGTGATCTCCTTTCGAGCTATAAAATGGTCTTCCAGATAAGTCCCGCCAGCGCCGAGCCGACGATCACCGGGATCATGTCCCACTTGAACTGCGTCATCCCGACGAATGCGACGATAGCGGCGACGAGCGCATACCATTCGAACCCCCCTGTGTCGGGGAAGAGGGTGTGGCGCGTAAAGGTCACTCCCAGGTTCAGCACGACGCCGACCACTGCGGCGGTGATGGCCGCAAGCGCCGATGCGAGCTTGACGTTCTTCCGGAGGGCCTCGATGTACGGTGCGCCGATGAATATCCAGAGCATGGAGGGAGTGAAGGTGACCCAGGTGGCGACAAGGCCGCCGATCGCGCCGGCAAGAGCAGGCGCAAGCCCCGGCGTATGGGTGTAGGCGGCCACATAGGCCACGAACTGGTTCACCATGATGAGCGGGCCGGGCGTGGTCTCGGCCAGGCCAAGCCCGTCCATCATCTGCTCCGGAAGGAGCCATCCGTAGAAACCGACCGCCTGCTGGCCGATGTAGCCGAGCACGGCATAGGCGCCGCCGAAGGTGACGACCGCGGCCTTGGTGAAGAGCACGCCGATGTCAACCAGGATATCATCCCAGCCCCGCCAGAGACCGAGGATGATGAGCGGGAGGAACCACAGGACAAGGCCAATGGCCGTTATCCTGAGCGCGCGCAGCCAGCCGTTCGAAACGGGTGGTGTGGACTTTTCTCCATCGTACGATTGCGGAGCGGTCACACCGGTTAGCCTGGAGTTCAGAACATAGCCAAGGATTCCAGCAGTGAGCACGATCACGGGGAAGGGTGCATTGAGGAAATAGATCGAGATGAACGAAAGAGCCGCAAGTGCGACGAGAGCTCTGTTCTTGAGCGACTTCCTTCCGATCCGGATCACCGCTTCCGCTACGATGGCGCCTACGGCGGGCTTGAGCCCGAAGAAGAGCGCTGCAACGGAAGGGATGCTGCCAAGCGCCACGTAGATCCAGGAAAGGCCCCAGAGGATGAAGACAGACGGCAGGACGAAGAGGATGCCGGCTGCCAGCGCGCCGCGCGTGCCGTGGAGCTGCCAGCCGATGTAGGTGGCAAGCTGTTGCGCCTCGGGGCCGGGAAGCAGCATGCAGAAGTTGAGCGCGTGAAGGAAATGGTCCTCGGCCATCCATTTCTTCTTCTCCACCACTTCCTTGTGCATCATGGCGATCTGGCCGGTCGGCCCGCCGAAGCTGATGAAGCCGAGCTTGAGCCAGTAGAGGAGAGCCTCGCGGAAGGTGAGTTGTTCCTTCGTCATGGGTGTCTTTCCGTTCTGCCGTCATCCCCGTGCAAACCGGGATCCAGGGACGTTTATGAAGACACGGGATTCCCGCTTTCGCGGGAATGACGAGCCAGAATGAGCGGCCGCATGGGGCGACCTACGTTCTCGACCGGTACAGCATCTCGAACACGGCCATGCCCTGTTCGAGCATCGCTGCGTCGTCCTTCGCGGTCTTCCGGATGCCGGTCAGGACCTCTTCGATGCCGCCGGCCGAGCTGCTCCCGTATTTGTCGTCCTTCAGGTCCAGGTCGTGCACGATTCCGGCGATCTTGCGGACGGCCCGATCCTTGATACCGAAGGAGCGGACAAGCACCTCGAAGCTGCAGAGCTCGCCGTGGTGCGTGAACTCGCCGCCCTGCATGTCGAAGGCGACCTCGGAAGGCGCGAGACGGCCGAGTTCCTTCTCATCGATGAACCGGAACGTCGCCCCGGGGTCCACGAATCTGCGGATGAGCCAGGCCGATGCCATGCGGTCGATGAAAGGCCGCGTGCGGGTGACCCAGACCCTCCGACGGTAAGCCCTGGGGTCCTTCCGGCCGAGCTGCGCAGGCTTTTCCGGAAGTTCTTTTTCGAGCCCCTTGATCAAAGCTTCGACCCTCTGGAGCCTCTTGCTCGTCTCTTTGCCGAGAGGAGCGTCGAAAAAGTCGCGTGACCGGATGTCCTCGTAAGTCTTTCTGAGAGACGCCAGCGCTTGGGGGAAGCTGTTCCGGCCGCTTTTGCGGGTTCCCTGGAGGGATCGTTCCAAGCTGTCGACAGCCTTCTCCAGTTCCCGGTACTCGGCGTCGCGTTCTTCGTTGAAGAGGCGACGCACCTCGGCATAGGACAGCGTCTCGATGCGCGGGGTGCGGACGAAAGAGCCGTCGCCGCCAAGGGACTTGACCTCGCCGATGATCCACTGAAAGAGCTCCTGATGCTCGTCACTGCAAGGCAGGATATAGACCGCGCCCTTGAGCTGGACAGCTCCCGCTCGGGCGAGACGGCGCCAGATCTTCATCCTGCCGCTTACCGGGTGGGCGGGGACGCTGTAAAATATGAGGAGCCAGTCGGAAGGAGGGGTTTTGGGCATGTGTTCCTCAAGATTCTAAGATGACCTCAGGAGCCGGTTCTCGGTCAAGTGAGGTTTCCATTCTTTCTTCTGCACCCCGGTTCACAGGCCGCGGAGGCATGCTATGCTGGTGCTGATTCCCGATCCTGCCTGGTTTTCGCAGCGCTTCCCCTTGCCCTGGATAGAACGGGCTCGGCCGCGTCTGCCTGGCTCCGTGAGTGATCCGGTCCGCTACAAACTCGCGCATGCTAGTGCGCGAACCTGTTGTCGCCCTTGGATAAACGGGCTCCGATCCTCAGGGAAGAGGATGTTCTGATCGCTCGCTGCCCCGCAACAAGCTGCGGGTAGCGCTCGCTCCTGGATTCACGGGATGCAGGGTCTCGACAGGAACCCAAGGCGCGGATCACGCCGCGCAATTGGCCCGGTGCTCGCGAAGGATGGCGTCATGGATGTCGCCGTAGTCCGATTCCTCGGCAAAGGCGATCTCCGCGAAGTTTTCCTCGATCGTTTCCTTGAGCGGCGCGCAGGCCGGAACCGCGCTCAGATCGAGCCGCACGCCCTCCTCGAACATGGCTGCCTGTGCCAACGAATCCACCAGGTTCCTGAACATCCTCTTCATGGAGCACCTCCAGTGTATCAGTTGATTCCAACTGTAACATATGATACATGAATTGTCAAGCTCAAAAAACGCCAGGCCTCGCGTCGCAGCGTGCCGTTCTCGGCGTGATGTCGTGAAGCAGTCGCGGCATTTCTCCTTCTTGAACCGCGACTTGGTATAATGAACAAGTGGCCTCGGTTACGCCGAAAGAATACGATGGCCGGCATAGCATGAGTGAGTGGCGACCGAAGGACATCATTGAAGAAAGATGCTGGACTGGCTGGCGTGAGCGAGCGGCGAAGCGCTGGCAAGGCGGAACGGCCGTCGACCTGGTCTACGCGCGAACCGCTTCCGGCCCTTCCGGCGGCTCCACGGCGACAAAGAAGTTCCGGGCATCGGCATCGGGCTTGCCATCGCGCCGACATTGTCAAGCACCACGGCGGACTGATGTGAACATAGAGCGGGCCGCAAAAAGGGGCGGTCTTCTCCTTCACGCTTTGATACGGGGGAACCCGTTTCTGGCGCTTTGTCCCGGACGACATTCGTGGTATAAAGAAGAGCCGGGCCCGGAGCCGGAAGCCGGACCGCACGCAACCGTCGTTCCTTCCAGGGGAGGACCGAATGACAAGGCGCGATATATCGGAGAACTCTTTTCTGACCGTCGGTATCGGCGCTTCAGCGGGCGGCATGGAGCCGCTCCAGCGCTTTCTCTCCGCGCTTCCCGCAGATTTCAATTTCGCAATCGTTTTTATCCAGCATCTTTCCTCCAGGCACAAGAGCCTCTTGCCCGAGCTCCTCGGGGCACGCATGCCGGCGCTGCGGGTCCACGAGATAGCGGACGGCATGACGGCTGCGCCGGGCAACCTCTACCTCTCTCCGCCCGGCAAGGAGGTCCGTCTCAAGGACGGCGTCTTCCACCTGACCGTCCATCCCGCAGGTCTCATCCATCTCCCGATCGACGAGTTCCTGATCTCCCTCTCCGAGGACGCGGCGGAGCATGCTGTCGGTGTCATCTTCTCCGGAGCTGGCACGGACGGCGCGCGGGGCTGCCGGGCCGTACGGAACGCAGGCGGGACGGTCTATGCCCAGGAACCGGCGACCGCGGAGTTCGCGAGCATGCCCCTCGCTGTGATCTCGACCGGGCAGGCGGACGCGGTCTTCCCTCCCGAGGACATCGCGAAGGAGATCCAGAAGATCTCCCTGAGGGGTGCGGCCGCTCCCGTCGAGCAGACCATCACGCCTGAGGAATACGATGCGTTCTTCCGGTTGCTCTTCGAAAAATCGGGGTCGAGGTTCAATCACTACAAGAAGAGCGTGATCAGCCGCAGGATCCGGCGGCGCATGTACCTCCACGGCTTTCCGATCGTCAAAGAGTACCTGGACCTTGTCGCCGCGCGGGACAGCGAGGCAGCCTCGCTTGCCTCGGACCTCATGATCGGCGTCACGTCGTTCTTCCGTGACCGCGTCGCCTGGAAGGCCCTGAACATCCAGGTGGTCCGGAAGCTGGCGGCAGAGACGTCCGGTCAGCCGGTGCGCGTCTGGACGCCGGCGAGCTCGACCGGGGAAGAGGCCTACTCCATCGCCATGATGCTCTCCCACGAGATGGCGATCGCCGGGAACGAAAGGGAGGTCCAGGTCTTCGCGACCGACGTGAACAACACGGCCCTGGAGCGGGCGCGGGACGGGAAATACCCCGCAAGCATAACCGCTGATGTCCCGAAGGAATACATCCAGAAGTACTTCGCTTCTACCGACGACGGGCAGACGCTCATCGTCGCGAAGGAGATCCGTGAGCGTGTGGTCTTCGCCCGGCAGGACCTCCTGATCGACCCCCCGTTCTCGAAGCTCGACCTCATCATCTGCCGGAACTTCATGATCTATCTGGAGCCACACGCACAGGAGAAGTGCATCGCCCTCTTCCACTACGCGCTCAAGGACGGAGGGTATCTCTTCCTTGGGAACGCGGAGACCGTGGGCAGGAAGAGCAGACTCTTCAAGTCGATCGGTCACAAGCAGTGCCGCGTCTACCGGAAGCTCGAGACAGCCTCTCCTTCAAGGCTCCCCCTGTCCGTGCCCTACGCCCGGGAGCGGGCGGTCACGCAGCCGGCGCGTCCGGTCTGGACGGCGGAGCGCCGGCAGGGCATCGGGCTCGTTCAGGAGTTCCTGCTCGACGAGTTCGCTCCGGCGGCGATCGCCGTCGATCATAGCTTCGACATCGTCTATCATACGGGGCAGACGAACCGGTATCTCATTCCTCCGCGCGGCATGCCCACCCGGAACGCCCTGGAGCTCCTGCCCGAAACGCTCCGGAACCGGGTCCGCGGGGCCCTGTTCCGCGCAGGCAAGGAGGGAAAGCCCGTATCGATCAGTGGAAGCGTGGAAGGGGACGGGGACCGCAAGCGGCCGGTGACGCTTCGTATCGCGAAGGTGAAGGAAGGCCTCTTCGTGATCATGTTCCAGGAGGCGGACGGCTCGGCGGTGGAGGAGAGAGTCGTGCTCCCGGAGAGCGAGCGCGTGGAGGAGTCGGCTATCCATCAGCTCGAAAGCGAGCTCACGGCCACGCGCCAGGACCTTCAGAGCCACATCGAACAGTTAAAAGGCCTGAACGAGGAGCTCCAGTCCTCGAACGAAGAGCTCCAGGCCGCCAACGAGGAGCTCGAGACGAGCAGGGAAGAACTCCAGTCGCTGAACGAAGAGCTCGTCACGGTGAACTCCCAGCTCCAGGGGAAGATCGAGGAGCAGGAGGAGACGAACAACGACCTGAACAACTTCCTGGCCAGCACGAACATCCCGACGATGTTCCTGGACCACCATCTCCGGGTCAAGCGCTTCACCCCCGCCATGCTCAGGCTCATCCAGCTCCTGCCTTCCGACGTGGGGAGGCCCATCGCGGACATGTCGCGGGAGAACCTCGGGCCGGACCTCATTCCCGAGGCCCGGACGGTCCTCGAAGGGCTCGTGCCCGTCAGGAAAGAGCTCTTGATCGGCGGCAACTGGTATCTCCGGGCAATCCAGCCCTACCGGACGCCGGACAGCAGGATCGAGGGCGTCGTCATCACCTATGGGGACGTCACCGAGCTCAAGCGCGTGGAGGAACGGACCCGGCACCTAGCCTCCTTCCCGCAGTTCAACCCGAACCCGGTCCTCGAAGTGGGCGCAGCAGGCGAGATCGTTTACAGCAATGCGGCGACCCAGAGCACGCTTGAAGGCCTTGGAAAGGACGGGGGCGACGGCACTGCTTTCCTTCCTTATGATATCGACTCCATCCTGAAGGAGCTCGCGAAGGATCAGGAACGCTCCCTCTACCGGGAGGTCACGATAGGGGACCGGGTCTTTGCGGAATCGGTGTACGTTTCGCCCCGGTTCAAGGTCGTCAGGATCTACGCATTCGACATCACGGAGATCAGGAAGGCCGAGCAGATATCGGGGCGCCTTGCCGCGATCGTCGAAAGCGCCGACGACGCGATCATCAGCAAGGACCTCGACGGGACCGTCATGAGCTGGAACATCGGGGCCGAGAAGATCTTCGGGTACACCGCCGGGGAAGCGATCGGGAGGAACATAGCGTTTCTTGCTCCCCCCGAACATGCCGACGAGACCTCGGAGGTGCTGGCCAGGATAGTCCGGGGAGAGCACGTCGAGCGTTTCGAGACCGTGCGGATGAGGAAGGACGGAACGATCATTCCCGTTTCCCTGACCTTCTCGGCCATCAGGAATGCAAGCGGAAAGGTCGTCGGCGCTTCCAAGATCGCCCACGACATCTCCGAGCGAAAGCGGGCGGAGAGCGTCACCCGTGCTCGGCTCCGGCTGGCGGCTGAGGCGTACGGCGGCACCATGGCCCCCCGCGATATCCTCCGGCTGACGCTTGACGAGATCGAGGCCCTCACGGGCAGCAAGATCGGCTTCTATCATTTTCTCGAGAAGGACCAGGAGACCCTCTCGCTCCAGGGATGGTCCACGAATACCGTCTCGTCCATGTGCACGGCAGAGGGCGCGGGAAGCCACTACAACATCTCCCGGGCGGGAGTGTGGGTCGACTGCGTGCGCGAGAAGAGACCGGTCATTCATAATGATTACCCGTCCCTTCCCCACAAAAAGGGCCTGCCCGAAGGCCATGCGCCGGTGGTCCGCGAAATGGTCGTGCCGATATTCCGCGGCGACCGGATCCTTGCGATCATCGGCGTGGGCAATAAAGAGACCGATTACAGCGATGCTGATGTCGAGATCGCGAAACTGCTGGGTGACTTCTCGTGGGAGATCGTCGAGCGCAAGAAGGCAGAGGCCGAGATGCAGAAGCTCGCCTGGCAGCGCCAGTTGGCGCTGGACGCGTCGCGATTGGGGTGGTGGCAATACAACCCGATCACGCGCATAGCAGAGTGGGACGACGGGTACAAGGAGATCTTCGGCATCAGCGGGTACAGCCGCCCGAACGACGAGATCCTGGCGCAGATCATCCATCCCGATGACCTGGCCGGGGTTCGGGCAAAGGTGGATGCGGCACTGAATCCCGTCGACCCGAAGCCCTACGTGGCGGAGTACCGCATCAACCGGCCGGACGGAGAACTGCGGTGGATCGAAGCGCACGGCATCGCGACGTTCGAGGGCGAGGGCACGGACCGGAAGGCCGTGAACTTCGTCGGCACCGTGGCGGACATCACCGAGCGCAAGAAGGTGGAAGAGGAGAGCATCCGCGCCAAGGAGGAGTGGGAACGGACCTTCGCGAGCGTGCCGGACATGATCGCGATCCTCGACAACAATCACACGGTGGTACGGGTGAACGCGGCCATGGCCAGGCGCCTCGGACGGACGCCGGAAGAGTGCGTGGGGCTCAAGTGCTATGAGGCCGTGCACGGGACGGGCGTTCCCCACGCCTTTTGCCCGCATTCCAAGACCATGCAGGACGGCCGCGAGCATGTCCAGGAGATACAGGAAAGGCGCCTCGGCATGGACCTTCTGATCACCACGACGCCCCTCTTCGACAGCCAGGGGAACATGGTCGGCTCGGTCCACGTGGCGCACAACATCACCGAGCGCAAGAAGGCCGAAGAAGAGCTCCGCCTGTCGGAGGAGAAGTTCGCAACGGCGTTCGCCGCCAATCCGGCCGCGATCGCAATGACGCGGCTCGATGACGGGGTGTTCCTGGAGGTGAACGATACCTGGCTTGCGATGAACGGCTACACGAGGGAAGAGGTCATCGGACGTTCCGCCAGGAAGATGCCCATCTGGCCGAATGCCGCCGACACGGCCCGGTACGTGCGGGAGCTGCAGGAAAAAGGGTCGCTTCGCGGATGGGAGCAGAAGTTCCACAGGAAATCGGGCGAGGTCTTTGTCGCGCAGATCTCCGCGCAGGTCCTTACCGTGCGGGGCGAACGGGTGATCCTGACCACCCTGGTTGACGTCACGGAGCAGAAGAAAGCGGAAGAGGCGCTTCGCCAGAGCGAGGAGCAGTTCCGCGCGCTGGCCGATTCCATCCCGAACCTCGCCTGGTGGGCGAACGGCGACGGCAACGTAACCTGGTACAACAAGCGCTGGTACGATTATACCGGTACGACTCCGGAACAGATGGAAGGATGGGGCTGGCAGTCGGTCCACGATCCCGAGGTGTTGCCGAAGGTCCTGGAACGGTGGAAGGAATCGCTCCAAACAGGAAAGCCCTTCGATATGATATTCCCGCTCAAAGGAGCCGACGGCGTGTTCCGCCAGTTCCTGACGCGCGTGATGCCGGTGTCCGACAAGGACGGCCGGGTCATCCGCTGGTTCGGGACCAATACCGATGTTACCGAGCGCCAGAAGGCGGAGCAGGAGATCCGGCAGCGCGTCGAGGAGCTGCGGAGGGCGAACGAGGAGCTGGAACGCTTCAACCGCGCCGCCGTGGGCCGCGAGAAGCGGATGATCGAGCTAAAGAAAGAGATCAACGAACTGAGCGCCAAGGCGGGAGAACCATCGCGGTACCGGGTGGAGTTCGAGGAAGAGCGTTAAAGAGAGTGGTGAATTGTGAGTGATGATCAAGACCGAGTAAGCATTCGTCATTCGGCATTCATCACTTCAGCTGACATCTCAGTTCGTCACTTGCTGTTCGTCATACGTACTTCGCTGTTCAATTTTAGAGGAGGTGTTACGCCGATCGGAGCAGCCATGAGACCGCTGTTGATAATGATCATCCTTGCCACCCTGACAATGGGAGGCCCTCTCACGGCCTGCAGTCGGACGAAGCCTGCGGGAAGGGCCGAAAAGGTCATCTTTGCCTATACCGTCTTGCCGGACTCAGCGCTTGCTCAGGTCGCGACGGCCAACGGCTATTACCTGAATGAGGGATTGGC
Source organism: Nitrospirota bacterium (assembly GCA_037916085.1). Classification (GTDB taxonomy): domain Bacteria; phylum Nitrospirota; class UBA9217; order UBA9217; family UBA9217; genus JAKAHZ01. The sequence goes on from JBAIYC010000058.1 coordinate 10,520, forward strand.
GGTGACACCGCAGGTGCATCAGATCGGGAAAGAGGCCCTCCAGGCCGTGCTGGACGGCAAGGCGGATTTTGCGGCTGTGGCCGAGACACCGGTCATGTTTGCCATCATGCGGGGAGACAGGGTCTCCATTCTCGCGACTATCAACGTCTCCAATAAGAACATGGCCATCGTCGCACGAAAGGACAAGGGAATATCCACGTTTCAAGACCTGAAGGGGAAGAAGATCGCAACGACCTTCGGCACCATCGGAGAGTTTTTCATGGACTCGATGCTGATCGCGAACGGCATTTCACGGCAGGACTTGAACACGGTCAACCTGCCGCCAGAGAAACTGCAAGACGCCCTGACAAACGGCGACGTTGCCGCCATTTCGACATGGAACCCAATTCTGGTCGGGGCTCAAAAGAAACTCGGAGATGGAGCGATGACGTTCTATGGTGAAGATGTCTACACGCAGACCTACAATGTCGTTACCACACAGGAATATGTCCTCAAACATCCGGATAATGTCAAGAAATTACTTCGTTCCCTCGTCAAGGCCGAGGAATTCATCAGGCAAGATCAGGCGGAAGCTCAAAAGATCGTCGCCGATTCCAGCCGGACAGATTTAAAGTCTGTTGAGGAGACTTGGTCCGCCAATAACTTCAGAGTTGCACTGGACCAATCTCTGGTGCTTGCGCTCGAAGACGAATCGAGATGGGCCATCAGGAATAAGCTAACCGGCGCAATACGCGTGCCGAACTACCTCGACAATATTTACTTTGACGGACTCAAAGCAGTCAAGCCGGACGCGGTGAGAATACTGAGGTGAAGACGATCCATGCAGGTTAAACAAAGGCTCCGCATCAATAATACCGTCCTGGCCCTGTCGGTCATCGCTGTGATGGCCGTGCTCCTGGTGACCGCCCTGCGTGTCCGCAGGACAATGGAGCAGGAAGAAATCGCAGAAAAATTGATGGTCGCTCAATTCGAGCGCCTTGCGCTCCGGACCGATTATCTGCACACCGGCAGCGAACGGACCCGGGAACAGGTTCAGGCCAAGAATACACAGGTCGGCGAGCTGCTGAAGTCTGCCTCTGAAAGGTTCGGCGAACCTGAAGCGAAAAAGACGGTCGCCGCCTTGAGGGAAAATCAGGAACAAGTCGGGAAGATCTTCCGAGCCATTATTGTAAACCGGCAGAATACCCGGCTGAACGGCCGGAATGCGGCTCTTTCAGGTGAGATCGAAGATCGGCTGCTCACCCAGTTGAACATGAGGGTTTACGAAGCAGTGCTCCTCTGCGGCAGACTGAAGGAATCAACCGGCGCGGCCTTTGTTTCGGCCGTCGGCACCGGGGGCGGCTTGATAGCCTTCGTGTTCCTGCTCATGGCCGCAGCCACGCTGATCAATTCAGTCTTGACGAACCGGCTGATCACCGCCCGTATCGACAGGCTGCATGAAGGCGCTTCGGCTATAGGCCAGGGGAATCTCAATCATAGCATAGATATCAAGGGCAATGATGAGTTCGCTGGACTTGCGCGCTCGGTCAATGAGATGACCGCGAAATTGCAAGGGTCGTACCGCGAACTTGAAAATGAGATAGAGGAGCGCAAGCGGGCCGATGAGGCGATGAAGGAGAGTGAGGAGAAACTGTCGCTGGCCCTGCGGTCCGCCGGGAGGGGCGTCTGGCGGCTCGACCTGAACGAGAAGAAGAGGCACTTCGACGACGAGGTCTGCCATTGTCTGGGGCTTGATCCGGCGAGTTTCCAGGGGACGGCCGAGGAGTTCTATGGCGCGGTGCACCCCGAGGACCGGGCCCGGATCACCGCGGCGCTCCAGCGGACCATCTTGAGCGGAGCGCTCTATGAGACCGAGTACCGCTGCGTCTGGCCGGATGGGGGCATCCATCACGTGGCCGCCCGTGGGCGGCTCGTGCGCGACGCCGAGGGGCAGGCGCGGTGGGTGGACGGCCTGGTCTGGGACGTCACCGAAAGAAGGCGGGCGGAAGAGGCACTGCGGGAAAGCGAAGAAAGGTACCGCAGCATCCTCGAAACGCTCCAGGACGGCTATATCCGCGCGGATAGGGAAGGACTGGTCATCATGGCAAGTCCCTCCGTTGTGAGCATGTTCAACTACGAGTCGCTCCCGGAGCTGGTGGGGAAACCGGTCCTCTCCCTCTATAAAGATCATGGAGACAGAGATGCCCTGCTGGAAGAACTGAAGAAGCAGGGTAAGGTGAACGACTTCCAGACGGAAGCGGTCAGGAAGGACGGGACGGCCTTTCCGGTGTCACTGAACGCGCAGTACTTCTACGATTCCCAGGGCCGGATCCAGGGAACGGAAGCCTTCATCCGGGACATCTCGGAGCGCAAACGGACAGAAGATACGCTCCACAGGACCCACGAGGAGCTGGAAGCCGCGAACGCGCTCCTGCGCGATTCCCGGAGCGCTGCGCTCAACATGATGGAGGACGCCATCATCGCCCGGAAGCAGGTCGAAGAGGCGGGCTCCGAGCTGCGCAAGAGCGAGGAGCGCTATCGCCTGCTGTTCGACAATGCGATCGACGGGTTCGCGTACTGCAGGATGCTCTTCGACGAGCACGGCCGCCAGGCTGATTTCATCTATCTCGCTATCAACAGCTCGTTCGAGCGATTGACCGGCCTCAAGAACGTCGTCGGCAAACGGGTGACGGAGGTCATCCCCGGGATCAGGGAAGCGACACCTGAACTGTTCGAAATATACGGGCGGGTCGCCACGACGGGCCAGCCGGAGCGGTTCGAGATCGATTTCGCGCCGCTCGGAAAATGGCTTTCCATTTCGGTCTACAGCCCGGAACGGGAGTATTTCGTTGCCGTCTTCGACGATATCACCGCGCGAAAGCGTGCCGATGAGGCGCTGAAAAGATTCGCAGAGGAGCTCGAGAGGAAGGTCGCCAAACGGACGCGTTTCTATTCGGTCCTTGCCAAGATCGGCGAGGCGATCGCCCGCATCCGCGAACGGCAGGCCCTCTTCGATGAGGTCTGCCATATCGTCGTGGATCACGGCCGGTTCCGTCTGGCCTGGGTGGGGCTCGTTGATCCGGAGACGCGCAGGGTGCTGCCCGTTGCTTCGTGCGGGGAGACGGCGTACATCGAGGGCATCAGGATCGTGGCGGCGGACGTACCGGAGGGCATGGGGCCGACGGGACGGGCCGTCGTCGAAGGGACACATGTCATCAGCGCCGACTTTGAAAACGACACGGCCATGGGCCCCTGGCGGGAGCGGGCGAAGAAGCACGGCATACGGTCGTCGTTCGCCATACCGCTGCACGTCGGGAGCGATGCCATCGGCGCATTGACGATCTATTCCGACGAGCCGGGATTCTTCTCCGAGGAGGAGGTCGCCGTCCTGGTCGCGCTGACCGAGGACCTGTCCTTCGCTCTGAACGCAATGGAGATCGAGAAGAAACGGTCCGAGGCAGAGGAACAACTTCGCATCTTGAACGAAGAGCTTGACCGGAGGGTGCAGGAGCGCACCTCAGAACTCCAGGAGGTCAACAAGGAGCTCGAAGCGTTCATTTACTCCGTTTCGCACGACCTGCGCGCGCCGCTCAGGGCCGTGTCGGAGTTCTCCCGAATCGTGAACGAGGACTATTCGGACAGGCTCGACGAGCAGGGCAGGGACTATCTCACCCGGGTCAGCAGGG
>JBAIYC010000059.1:0-1878 GCA_037916085.1 Nitrospirota bacterium
TACCGCAAGGTCAAGGGTGGACGTGTCTCGGATGAGATCGAATACCTCTCTGCGGTCGACGGCGAAAACTACGTCATTGCCCAGGCCAATACGCCAGTGGACAGCCGGGGTAAGATCGCCGTCGACAGCGTCTCCGCGCGTGCGGGCGGCGAATTCAAGATGGTGACTGCCGAGGAAGTGCAGTACATGGACGTGTCGCCGAAGCAGATCGTGTCGGTCTCGGCTGCACTCATCCCCTTCCTCGAAAACGACGACGCCAACCGCGCTCTCATGGGTTCCAACATGCAGCGCCAGGCAGTGCCGCTCCTGAGGCCCCAGGCCCCGGTGGTGGGGACCGGCATGGAGCGCGTGGCGGCCCGTGATTCGGGGGCCATTATTTCCGCAAAGCGCGACGGAATCGTGGAAACAGTCGACTCCACCCGCATCGTGGTCAAAGGCGAGGACGCCAGAGGCCGCACCGTGGTGGACACCTATCCGCTCACCAAGTTCCACCGGTCCAACCAGAACACGTGCATGAACCAGAAACCGATCGTACGAATCGGCGACAAAGTAAAGAAGGGTCAGGTAATCGCCGACGGTCCGGCCACGGACCTTGGCGAGCTTGCGCTGGGACAAAACGTGCTCGTTGCCTTCATGCCCTGGAGCGGCTACAATTACGAAGACGCGATTCTGATCAGTGAAAAGCTGGTCAAGGAAGACCGCTACACCTCGATCCATATCGAGGAGTTTGAGATCGAGGCCCGTGACACGAAGCTCGGCAAGGAAGAAATCACCCGCGACATCCCGAACCTCGGCGAGGAGACCTTGCGGAACCTCGATGAGAATGGGATCATCCGCATCGGCGCGGAAGTAATGCCCGGCGATATTCTCGTGGGCAAGGTCACGCCCAAGGGCGAGACCCAGCTCACGCCCGAGGAAAAGCTCCTCAGGGCGATCTTCGGAGAGAAGGCGGGCGACGTGAGGGACGCCTCGCTCTACGCGCCTCCGGGCATCGAGGGGACGGTCATTGACGTGAAAGTCTTCTCGCGCAAGGGTGAGGAGAAGAACGAGCGCCTGAAGACCCAGGAGAGCGAAGAGATATCCCGGCTCCAGAAGGAATATCAGGAAGAGGTCAAGGCCATCAAGGAAGACAAGTACAAACGGATCAGGCGGCTCCTGATCGGCAAGACCACCGCCGAGAAAGTGGTCAACTCGAAGTCCGGCAAGACCGAGATGGCAAAGGGAAAGAAGATCACGGCGGAAGTGCTTGACAAGCTGCCCGAGAAGGACCTCGCGAAGATCAAGGTGGAATCCCCCGAATATCCGGCCAAGCTCCAGGAGATCCAGGACAGCGCAGAGAATCAGCTGAACATCCTGGAGACGATCTACGATGAAAAGATCGGGCGGCTGAAACGGGGCGACGACCTGCCGCCGGGAGTCGTAAAGCTTGTCAAGGTGTACGTTGCCATGAAGCGAAAGCTCTCAGTCGGCGACAAGATGGCGGGAAGGCATGGAAACAAGGGCGTGGTGTCGAGAATCATGCCCGAAGAGGACATGCCCTATCTGCCGGACGGCACCCCTGTCGAGATCGTGCTGAACCCGCTCGGCGTTCCGTCCCGTATGAACGTGGGGCAGATCCTCGAAACACATCTGGGCTGGGCCGCGAAGTCTCTCGGATTGCACGTGGCCACGCCCGTGTTCGACGGCGCGTCCGAAGAGCGCGTCCGCTCCATGTTTAAGGAAGCGAAGCTCCCGATTACGGGCCAGTCGGCGCTCTTTGATGGACGGACCGGCGAACCCTTCGACAAGCCGGTTACCGTGGGATACATGTACATGCTCAAGCTCCACCACCTCGTTGACGACAAGCTGCATGCGCGCTCCATCGGGCCCTATTCGCTA
>JBAIYC010000060.1:0-3452 GCA_037916085.1 Nitrospirota bacterium
ACATCTTCGAGAGCGAACTGTTCGGGTATGTCAAAGGGGCGTTCTCCGGCGCCGCGGGGACAAAGGAAGGACTCATCGAACGGGCGGATGAGGGCACGCTCTTCCTGGACGAGATCGGCGAACTGGCTGACGAAACGCAGGCCAAGCTGCTCCGCGTCCTCGAATCCGGCCATTACTTCAAGCTCGGCGACGTCCGCGAACGCAAGGCGCGCTGCCGGCTCATCACCGCCACCCACAAGAACCTTGCCGGTCCGGCAAGCGGCTTCCGTCAGGACCTGTACTACCGGATCAACGGGTTTGCGCTTGAACTCCCGCGCCTGCGCGACCGCAAGGAGGACATTCCGCTCCTCGCACGGGCGTTCCTCAGCGAGGCCGGATATGCGTACAGCAAGAACGTCAAGGACCTTTCCGGGGGAGCGATGGAACGTCTTCTCGCGCATGACTGGCCCGGAAACATCAGAGAGCTCAAGTGGTGCATTCACCGCGCCGTGGCAACTACCGCAAAGGATGTGCTCGACCGGGACGATCTTGTCCTGGGCCCGGGCGAGAAGGCCACGGCCGAAGGGACCAGTGAAACGATCGTCCTCAAGGACGCGGTGGAGGACGTGGAGAAGAAGTGCATAGCCGCCGCGATGGTCGCGGCGAAAAATAATAAAACGGAAGCCGCCAGGATCCTCGGGATATCGGTCCGGCAGCTCCATTACAAGCTCAAGCAATACTCACTGTAGTCCCCCACCCCTTTCCGCCGGACAACCCCTCTCCCTGCACATCTTGTATACCATTTTTGCGCTCTGCTCCGGACGCACACGTCAAAATCTCGATGTTCCCGCATGTTAGCCACGGCACGGCGTTTGCTTAATACTCCTCTCGAATGCGAGGCCTGCGCGAATTTCGCAGACTGTTGTGTATCTGTAACGCGGGGGGCACATGGACCCATCTCCGAAGCCATCGCTCATGATCGTCGACGACGAAGAGAACTTCACTGAGTCGCTCCAGCTGGCCATTGAGGATGAATTCTCCGTTTCCGTGGCCGGGAGCCTGGATAGCGCGCGGCAGGTCCTGAAGAAGCTCCGTCCCGCGGCGATCCTGCTCGATCTGCGGCTGCCTGACGGCGACGGGTTCGAACTGCTCAGCGAGATCAGGAAGATGGCGGAGCCGCCTCTGGTCATCGTCATGACAGCCTATGCAACGGTCGAGGGCCACCTGACAACACTTGCCGAGGGCTGTCTCGACTATCTCGTCAAGCCGCTCAATATTCACAAACTGAAATCGGACCTCAAGACAAGATTAGGCTCCACCCCGGGTGCGGACCGTCAGGACGGGTCCATGGCCCAGCGGGGTGAAAGTGGGCCCGGAAAGGAAGCACTGCCGTGATTGACGCGCCCTCTTTTGTCGCCATCGACTTCGACGGCACCGTTACCGACGTGGATATCATAGACGCCGTCCTGCAGCAGTTTGCGCGACCGGAATGGCAGGAGGTGGAAGCCCAGTGGGAGCGCGGGGTCATCGGCTCCCGGGAATGCCTGGAACGGCAGATGGCCATGATCGACCAGCCGCTCGGGAGGATCCTCGACTATGTTGACGGTTTTTCGATCGATGCTTCCTTCAAGGAGTTCACCCGCTTCCTGGCTGACCGCCGGATACGGTATGCCATCGTGAGTGACGGCTTCCAGGTCTTTATTGAGCGCCTCCTCGCCAATGCCGGGCTTGCGGATGTTCCCGTATTCGCGAACCAGCTGTCGGAAGGACAGGGAAGGCTGCGAACCCTGTTCCCCTATGCACGTCCCGGCTGCAATTCGGCGAACTGCAAGTGCGCTGCAGTCTCTGGGCCCGGCAACGAGCGCTCCCTCATCGTGATCGGCGACGGTCGAAGCGATTTCTGCCTGGCCCGCCGGGCATTCCACGTCTTTACAAAAGCAACGCTCAGCGGCTACTGCCGCGAGAACAGCATCCCCTACACCCCGTTCGATGACTTCAGCGAGATCACGGCCTTGATGCGGTCGAAACGTGCGCGGCTCACTCCGCTGCGGACAGCCGAAGTCGGAAAGGATTGAGCATGGAACGCGTGCAAGACGGGCAGTTGACCGACCTCGAGTTGCTGGAGCTGGAAGCCCGCTACTGTTCCTACGGCGATACCGTGCACTATGCGGAGCATCCCGTCATCTTTGACGAATGTGAAGGCTCCTGGCTCTTCGACAGCAGCGGGACCCCCTATCTAGACGTGCAGATGTGGTACTCAGCGGTCAACTTCGGATACCGGAACAGGGACATCGAGGAAGCCCACAACCGCCAGATGCAGAGGCTCCCCCAGGTCGCATCGCAGTACCTGCACAGGGAGAAGATCCTCCTGGCGACGGCCCTTGCGGAGGCGACGGAACGAAGGTTCAACTCCCGGGGAAGAGTGCATTTCAATGTGGGCGGGGCGCAGGCCGTCGAGGACAGCATCAAGCTCGTTCGCAACTCCCGGAAAGGCAAGTCCCTCATGTTCGCTTTCATGGGCGGATATCACGGCCGCACGCTTGCAGCAACGGAGATCACGAGCAGCTTCCGGTATCGCAAGCGGTACGGACATTTCGGGAGCAGGGCGACCTTCGTCCCCTATCCCTATTGTTATCGGTGCTTTTACGGCAAGGAGCTCGCGACCTGCGGATACGAGTGCGTGCGGCAGTTCGAGAAGCTCTTTGAAACGGAGTACTACGGGGTCATCGACACGAAGGAGAACGAGGTCGAGTACGCAGCCTTCTTCGTTGAACCGGTCCAGGCGACCGGCGGCTACATCATCCCTCCGCCGGAATATTTTGCCCGTCTTGCCGAAGTGCTCGGCAGGCACGGCATCCTGCTGGTGGACGACGAGATCCAGATGGGCTTTTACCGGACGGGAAAGCTGTGGGCCCTTGAGCATTTCGGGGTCAGGCCCGATGTCATCGCGTTCGCCAAGTCGCTCACGAACGGTCTGAACCCGCTTTCGGGCATCTGGGCGCGGGAGGAGCTGATCACCCCGAAGACGTTCCCGCCGGGTTCGACCCACTCGACCTTTTCGAGCAACCCGCTCGGGACCGCTTCGGGGCTTGCGGTCATGGAACTGACCCAGAAGCATGACTTCGAGACGACCGTGCGCGACAAGGGGCGGCACATCGTCTCGCGGCTGCAGGAACTGCAGAAGAAGCATGCCGTCATCGGCGACGTCGACGGTCTGGGCATGGCCATCAGGATCGAGATGACCAAACGCGACGGGTTCACGCCCGACAAGCAGCTGACGGACAGGATCTTCCAGGAAGGCATGAAAGGCGATATTGCCGTCAACGGCAGGAAGTACGGTCTGGTGCTCGACGTCGGCGGGTACTACAAGAATGTCTTCACCCTTGCGCCGGCGCTCACCATGACGGACGACGAGATCGATCTGTTCATAGCGCTTTTTGAATCGCTGGTCAAGAGATGCACGGCGTAGGAAG
>JBAIYC010000061.1:0-2757 GCA_037916085.1 Nitrospirota bacterium
GCCTGGGTTTCGATGATCGGAAGCGCGGTGAGCGATCCGCCGCCCAGCTTGTCTGAGAGTTTCGCGGCGCGCTCCAGGAGGCGGGAGTGGAGATAGAACACGTCGCCCGGATACGCCTCGCGGCCCGGAGGACGGCGGAGCAGCAGTGACAGCTGGCGGTAGGCCGTGGCCTGCTTGGACAGGTCGTCGTAAATGATGAGCGCATGCTTGCCGTTGTCGCGGAAGTACTCGCCGATGGTGCAGCCCGTGTAGGCGGCGATGAACTGGAGCGGCGCCGGGTCGGACGCCGTGGCCGACACGATGATGGTGTAGTCCATCGCGCCGTGCTCCTGCAGGGTCTTCACGACCTGGGCGACCGTAGAACGCTTCTGCCCGATGGCCACGTAGATGCAGATGACGTTCTGGCCCTTCTGGTTGATGATGGTGTCAAGGGCAACGGCGGTCTTTCCCGTCTGGCGGTCGCCGATGATGAGCTCGCGCTGGCCGCGACCGATCGGTATCATGGCATCTACGGCCTTGAGGCCGGTCTGGAGGGGTTCGCGCACCGACTGGCGCTTCACGATGCCGGGGGCGATGACCTCGATGAGCCGGGTCTCCTTGGTGCTGATCGGACCCTTGCCGTCGATGGGCTGGCCGATGCCGTCCACCACGCGGCCGACGATGGCGTCGCCCACGGGCACCTCGGCGATGCGCTTGGTGCGCTTCACCAGGTCGCCTTCGCGGATCTTCGAGTCGTCGCCCATGAGCACCGCGCCGACGCTCTCCTCTTCAAGGTTGAGCGCCATGCCCATGATGCCGCCAGGGAACTCGAGGAGCTCGCCGGACATGACGTGGTCAAGACCGAAGACCTTGGCGATACCATCGCCGACGGTGATGACCGTCCCGACCTCGGCGACCTCGACGGCTTTCTCGAAATCGGTGATCTTCTTCTTGATGATCTCGCTGATTTCCTGTGCCTTGATCTGCATCGTTTACCCCTCGTGAGAACCAGAAGTTCTGAAGTGTATTTATTTCACCAGTTTCTCGCGTATCTTGGCGAGCTGGTTCCTGATCGTTCCGTCATAGATCATGCTGCCGATCTGTGCCCGGGCACCGCCGATGAGCGACGCATCCACTCTCGCGTCAACCTCGACCTGCTTGCCCGTAATCGTTGCAAGCTTCTTCCTAATTTCCTCGAGCTCACCGTCTCCCAGCGCGGTCGCCGTGGTCAGCTTCACGTTCGCCCGGTTCTGTCGCTCGGCCAGGATCTCCTCGAAGGCCTCCTGCACGTCGCGGACGTACCGAATCCTGCCGGTCTCGGCAAGATACTCGATGAACCGCGTCGTCGTCTTCTGCAACCCCAGCTTGGCGGCAAGATCGCCGATCACGGCCTTCTTCGCCTCGGGTGTAAAGGAGGGGCTCGCAAAGAGCTTCTGGAGCGCCGCCTGCTCGGACACGGAGGCCGAGAACGCAGCCAAGTCAGCCTTGGTCTTGTCCACGACGCTCTTTTCGTGAGCAAGCTCCACCAGCGCCTTGGCGTACCGTTTTGCGATAATCTTGATCAACCCCGGCCTCCCACCTTGGCGATGTAGTCCTTCACGATCCGCTCGTGGTCCTGCTTGCTAATCGTCGACTTGATCTTGCCCTCGGCGAGGTCGACGGCGAGGAGCGACGCCTCGACGGCAAGTTCGGCCTTCGCCTTCTGCACCTCGATCTCAATGCCGGCCTTCACCTGCTCCTGGATGTCCTTGGTTGTTTTCTTGCCTTCCTCAGCGAGCGCAGCCTTGTCCTTCTCGCCGCGCGCCTGCGCGTCGGCGACCATGGAACGGACCTCGGTCTCGAGCTCGCGCACCTTCCGCTCCATCTCGGCAAGGGCCGCGACCGCCTTCTCGCGCGCCTCCTGCGACTCCTTGAGGGCCTTCTCAATCTCGGCCGAGCGGTTCTTGAAGAAGTCCCGCGTCGGTTTCCGGAGGAAATAGACCAGCACACCGGCTATGATGGCGAAGTTCACCAGGCGGGGAAGCCAGTCGCCCATGAAGGTGATGGCCTCGTGGCCGCCTTCCGCAGCTTCGGAGGCTGCCGCGACGATGGCAAAAAGGAGGGTTCCGGCCAGAGTGAATGCTGCAAGGAGATGTGTTTTCAGGTTCTTTATCATCATCGGGATTCTTTCTGAACTCTGAACTGTCGGCTCCGAACTCGGAACCGCCCTAGATCGCCCTCCCGAGCAGTTTTGCCGAGATGTCCTTTGCAAGGCTCTCCGCTTCCTTCTTCAGGTCCGCTTTTGCCGAGGACGAGGCCGACACGACCTCGGCGCGTGCCTTGTCGAGAAGTTCGCTCGCTTTCGCGCGCTCGGCGGAGATCATGTCCCGCTGGCCATCGAGCCCCTGCTGATAGAGCGCATTGTAGGCACTCGTCGCCTTCTGCTTTGCGTCGGCAAGGGAGGCGTTGTACTGTTCCAGGAGCGCGTTCATCTTCTCTTGGGCGGTCTTCGCGTCGGAGAAGGCGCCGCCGATGGTCTGCTGGCGCTCTTGCATGATAGCGCGAACCGGACGGTAGAGGATAAAATTGAGCGCCACGAGGAGAACGATGAAGTTGATGAGCTGATGGAGGAGCGAAATATTGATGTCGACCATGGCTACGACCGCCTCATGAGAAGAAGAGAAACGAGATACCGCTTGAAGCCTGAGAAAAGTAGCATACCGCTGCCGCTCAAGTCAAGATTTTTGACTATTTAATCTTTAAATGGGCGCAAAGGTTTTGATTATAGAAAATGGAGTA
>JBAIYC010000062.1:0-10844 GCA_037916085.1 Nitrospirota bacterium
AGCTCGAGCATCTTGGGGTCGACCATGACGAGCTTGACCTCGTTCGGACGGGCGTTCAGGAGGAGCGCCATGATGATGGCGTTGATCGCGACGCTCTTCCCCGAGCCCGTAGCTCCCGCCACGAGCAGGTGGGGCATCTTCTCCACGTTCGCCGCAGCGGGCGTTCCGAAAATATCCTTGCCCAGCGGGATCCTGAGCTTGGTTTTCTGCGACTGGTATTCGGGCGACTCCATGATCTCGCGGAAATAGACCGTCTCACGGTTGCTGTTCGGCACTTCGATGCCCACAGCGGCCTTGCCCGGGAGGGGAGCGACGATGCGCACCGAGGCCGCTTTCATGGCCAGTGCCAGGTCGTCCGCAAGGCCCTCGATCCGCCGCACCTTGACGCCGGGCGCCGGTTCGTATTCGAACATGGTCACCACCGGCCCGGGATGGACCTGCGTCACGCGGCCCTGGATGTCGAAGTCGAGCAGCTTCTGCACCAGGAGCGAGGACTGGGCGAGCATGTCCTTTTCCGTCACCCGCTTGAGGGGCGGCGGCACCGGGTCGAGGAGGTCCGCGCCTGGAAGGATAAACCCGCCCGCACCTTCGTCCATGAACCCGAAGGCGGCCTGCACCGGCTTCGCCTGCTTTAGCTTTCGTTCCTTCGGCGGCTCCGGCTCCCGCACCGCCACGCGCGGCGGGGAGGCCAGCGGGGCAGGTGCGGGCCCGATCGGGGGCTGCTCTTTCGGCGGAGCGGGGCGGGCCTTCGCCTCGCGCGCTTTCTCGGCGCGGCCCTTACGGATATCGTTCAGGAGGACAAGCTTGTCCCGGGCGCTGCGGAGGGCCCTGCCGAGCCCGTCAAGCGCGGCCAGGAGAGAGAACGGCGTGAGGAGGACGAGCGAGATGACCAGCGATGTTGCCGCGATGATGACTGCTCCGGTGACGGAGACGGTCTTCACCAGGACAACCGCAACGAGCTGGCCAAGCATCCCGCCCGTGGGCACGGCCTCGGAAAAGAGCCGCATCGAGTCCCCCTGGATACCGAGCAGCGTGGACAGGGAAACAAAGAGCAGGACCCCGCCGACCTTCTTCAGGTGCGGATGGAGCGCTTCGCCGCTCAGGGCGAAGTAGGCAGCATAGGAGAAGAGAAAGAGCGGGATGAGATAGGCGCAGAGCCCGAAGAGCCTGAGGAGCGCGTCGGACAGGTACGATCCGATGATACCGATGGCGTTCTTCACCTCGCCGCCCGTTCCCGTTACGCTGAAACTGGGGTCCGCGCTGCTGTAGGTCACCAAAGAAAGGAGGAGCAGGAGCCCTACGGCGAAGAGGACCAGGGCCGTTATCTCCTGTCCGTGCTTATGTCTTGCCTTCGGCGCTGCCATAGCCTCCTAGAAGCCTTTGATGAGCCAGAACACCACGACCGCTCCGGCAAGAGCGAGACGGTACCAGACGAAGATATTCAGCGAATGGCGCTCCAGATAGCGGATCAAGAAGCGGATGGCGAGATAGCCCACCACCGCCGAGCTGATCGTGCCCAGCGTGCAGCCCCAGGCCGCGTGCCCCTGGAAAGTGATGTGACGAACCTTGTGGAGAGCCGCACCGGCGATCACGGGTGTCGCGAGCAGGAACGAGAAGCGCGCGGAATCCTCGCGTCGGTACCCCGCGGCGAGCGCCGCCGAGATGGTGATACCGGAGCGGGATATCCCGGGCACAAGCGCGAATGCCTGCGCGACGCCGATGAAGATCGCATGCCCGAGAGTCATCTCGCCGAGATAGCGGGCCCTGGCGGAATAACGGTCCGCCACCCACATCAGGAGCGAGCCGAAGACGAGCGCCGCCGACACCAGGAGCGGATTCCGGAAGATCGTCTCCACCGTATGCTCCAGCGTGACGCCGAAGATCACGGCCGGGATCGTGCCAAGCACGATGAACCAGACCAGCCGGGCCTCATAGACCTGAGCCTTGCCCTGGATGATCCGCACCGCTGCCGTCGCGAGCTTCAGCCAGTCCCGCCAGAAATACCAAAGGACCGCGGCAAGCGTTCCAACATGGAGCGCCACGTCGAAGGTCAGGCTGTTGATGAGCTCGCTCTGCCAGCCTGTCGCCCATTCGGCGAGGATGAGGTGGCCCGAACTGCTGATAGGAAGGAATTCCGTGAGGCCCTGGATGATCCCCAGGATGATCGCTTCCAGAATCGTCGTCATTGTTCTTGCGATGGTGTCGGGACAAGCGCCGACGACGCATTATTTCACAATGCGCAGGGGATTTCAAGATGTTTCGGGAGCACTGCCGCGGATGAGCGAGTGTGTGCCGTCAGACCTTTTCCCGCAGCTCTTCGAAGGATTTTCGCCACGACGCGGAAAGAGCCGGAACGGAAAGAACCCTCTCGATCCCCTCGAGGTTCCTGCGCTCGTGGTACCAGATACGGTTCGCAAAGGCAATCGACACTTCGCGAGGGTCTCGCTCGGCCAGGATGATCTCGTCCCCTGCCTTCACCGCTCCCTCGGCAAGTACCTTGAAATAGAGCCCCGTGCGGTCCGAATCGGACACGATCTTCGCGAAATCGGACCGGCCATAGCGCGCGGCCAGAGTGCCGCACGGCTGACGCGGCTGGCTCACCTGCACCACCGCCGAGCCGACGCGGTAGGTGTCGCCGATGCGGACGTCCTCTTCGCTGAGCCCTTCCACGGAGAAGTTCTCGCCGAAAGCCGCATCGGGCATCTTGATGCCGAGCATCTTCGTCCAGTAGGGATAATGGTCGAGGCTGTACACGCAGACCGCCTTGTCGCTTCCGCCGTGGTTCTTCCGGTCCCCCACGCCGTCGCCCTCGAAACCCGCCGTGGTCAGGCGGACCGCCCCGGTCACGGGCAGTTTGCACATGCCGGTCAGGTATTCCTTGCCGTGAAAGTTCTCCCTCTTCGGCAGGCCGATGTTCAGATGTCTGACGATCATCATGACCGCCCCTCGCTTCCGTCGATGCTTACCGATTGTAGACCTTGCGGTTCACCACTTCGAGAATATATTCGTAGCCACCCTCGGCATGGGGGATAACGCAGCTTGAGCAATCCTTGATGCCGTTCTTGTACGTGAACCCGCCCTCACAGTCCAGCAGGTAGAGCGGGCACCAGCAGAACAGGCAGGACTTCCAGTCGTCCAGATCGTGACAGGGGTAGAAGCTGCAATCCTGATGCGTGAAATACCTGTAGTTCAGCGTCATGATTCCTCCCTCGGGAATGTTCTCTCATCTTCGGACAGGTCTTCCGGCTTGGGGATCGGACCTACTCGCCCGCCTTCCCATCATGCTGTTGCGCATGACAGTGGCATCTGTCGGGCTTTCGTACCCTTTACGGCTGCGGGGCAGCGGGAGATTTGCACTCCTCTTCCCTGATGTCCTGATAGTGTGAAACCCGCGCGAGTACGTACGCTCGCGCTCGCACCTCCCGGTATTTCTTGATGGCCTATCTAGTCCATTGCTCGTCATTCCGGCGTAAGCGGGAATCCCGGCATCATCGATTATTTCCGGATACCCGTTTGCACCGACGACCGCGCAGCAGGAAGACACTCTACCTCTCTTCTTCCAGAAATTCAATCGCCCGGTTCTCCGACCAGTAGCTGCCGTCCGCATTGAAGGACACGAAGCCCACATGCCCCCCTCATCGTGGCAGCTCCAGATGAACGTACTTGCTGCCCTCGGCCTCTGAAACCGGATAGCAGCCTCCGGCGAGAAATGGATCGTCGACGGCGTTCACGATGAGCGTCGGAACCGTGACCCCGGAAAGGAACCGTCCGCTGCTGCATTGATACCAGTAGTCCTCGGCGTCCCGGAACCCATGGATAGGCGCCGTATAGCGGTCGTCGAAGTCCTTGAAGCTCCTGATCCGCTCGTACCCGCCATCGCTGATCGCTCCGGGCATGATCTTCATCTTCTCTTTGATCTTGCCGTGAAGCGAACGGAGGAAGTCCCGCATGTAGATGCAGTTCCGCAGCCTCGCCAGCTCCCGTGCACCAGCGGCCAGGTCGCAGGGCACCGAGAAGGTCACTGCCTTCCGGATACGGCTGTCGAGCGCGCTTCCTTTGCTCCCGAGGTACAGGAGCGAGAGGTTTCCTCCCAGGCTGAAACCGACGAGCGCGGCGGTCCGGTACTTGCCGCCTGTGAGCGCGTGCATGATAACCGTATCGAGGTCATCGATCGTTCCGTTGTGGTACGTTCGGAGTTTACGATTGACCTCTCCGGAACAGCCCCGATAGTTCCAGGCCAGAGCATCCCAACCGTGTCTGCTCAACATCCGCGCCATGCCGATCATGTAATGGCGGTGAGAGCTTCCCTCGAGACCATGGCAGAGGACGGCAAGCCTGTCCGATCCGGCGCGGGCCCAGTCCAGGTCGAGAAAATCATCGTCCGGTGTCGTTATCCGCTCGCGCTGGTAGAGGTCCGGCGGGAGCGTTCTCGCGAGAGCGGGGTAGATGGTCTGGAGGTGCCCATTCCGGAAGAGGAAGGGAGGACGGTAAGAGGAGTGGGGAATGAGGGGCATGGGATGGAAGCCGGCGGCGTCACCTGCATTACTGCACAGGACGATTTGTCAACAAAGATGCGGTCTTCTAGCTTGAAAATTACACGTGAACGCGCGGGATGCGAGAGGTTTCAGGTCCTGAGGCTAGATGAGCTGGAAAACGAGATTACTGCTATGACCGCTGGCCGCGATGCCGGAAGTGGACGACCGGCCTTGGAAAATTATCTTGCATCTCTCAGCGGCATGCGCATAGAATTCGGTCCGGGACAAACGAGACGTCTCGCTTGATTTCAAGATATAAGGTTGCCCTGGCGACGGCGCCGTAAAGAGAGTTGACCCAGTGCCGCATCTTTAACAGAGGCAGCACTGGGCGGTTTCTCAGAGGCCAGTATTCCAAGGGCGCCAGCTAGGAGTTCTTCTTTCTTTTTGGTGAAGGTTTGGTGGATTTGGTTCCAACGCTCTTTCTATTACGAGACGAGACTATATTTTCAGCCGCAATCCAATCTTCCATGTCATGGCCATGTGTATATCCTCGCTTCTCAAAAAGACTATAAGCGACCGTCGCAATCTCGTTCTGTAATTCCTTCTCCATTTTCATTTCTCCTTTTGCATGTGGATTGTCCGAAGTGGTCCGCGGACCCTACGATGTGGTCTGTGTAGATCTACGGTCAGGCAGCGCGAGTTCCTGAATGGCGTGTCCACTGTCTCGGCATCAGTGCAAATCGTATCAGCCTGTCTAACTCACCGAAATGAATGGGTCTTGTGTTCATATAGAAATTCAAACGGCACGACATCGAGAAACCGCTGGGTAAGACCTGCCCCTGCGATTTGGCGTCATGGCGGTCAGCCAGAAGAACGACCGGTACTGAGGGCCTTCGCGTTCGTACGCCCGTTAAGAGATCGGCCCTGTCCTGGTCGGTGGCCCCTGCCAACACCAGATCTATGGGACGGCCTGAACTCAAGGCGACGATGGCGGCGGTCTCGTCGCCAACCGGGAAAACCCGAAATCCCCTGAACCTCAGCATCTTCGCAAGAATTGCCCTTCCCTCAACATCCTCTTCAACCACCAGTATGGATTTCATGTTCATTTCCTCCGCCCGCGTCAGTATTAAAGCTTTGTGTTGAGTGCCCGACCGTGTGATAGAAGGCCGTCCTTTTCTTTTTGCGACTGGTGCCATAGAAGAGAACATTTATTGAAGCGAGAGGTTATGCGGAATTCCTTAAGCTCGAACTGACTTGGAATCTAGACGGCTCGGTTTAACGTGCAGGACAAAACACGGGTCCCCGAGAGGTGGGGACATTTTATGGCTTACTCCATGCATACGATGCCGCGCCCGATAACCTCTTGCCGTCTAAACCAGCAAGATCAACATTTCGGGAACATAGGGCATCCCTTTACTATCAATGAACATCGTGCGCGCGGAGGTGCGTCCGGTGAAGGCGATTTTCATCAGAATTAACCGTGTTTCTGCCATCCCGATTCTCATCATAATAACGACAGATCTTGTGTCCCTTATTTTTACAGAGCTCATTGAACTCGTATATGCTCGGGACGTAGACTTCCCTCCTGGCTCCACAGGAAAGCATATATTTTCCTTGCAAGAAGGGGCACTGCATACGATCTCTCGCACACCATGAATAGACAAGGGGAACAGGGCGATCTTTGACGCGTTCTCTCTTTGGGCGGGCCTGTTTCCAGAGACAGTTATGTTCGTGGTCTGATAATGAATTGATAACGTCTAGTGAAAGAATAGCAGCGCGATGAGGATTTGTCAATTTACGGCCTACTGAGAAAAAATTCAGTGTGCGGGAAGATTGGTTACAGCGCCAGAGCAATAGAAAGTTCCCGCATGATGCATTGTGCTGAAAAATGAAGCACCGCCGAAAATTGGGGAGAAAAGTTACTACGACGGATTTACGCGGTCAACGGATTTACGCGGTCAGTGGTGATCAGCAGCGTCCGCATGGGGATCCACACATCGACCCACCCCTTTGCATTTTTACCTGAACCTTCGTTACCCTCCAAGGATGCTTATCCCTCGCAGCATCGTGTTGAGTGTCCTCAATGCCGTTCCCCCTGTTTTTTTGATGGAATGGGATAACGTCACAAATCTTCAACTACTTCATCTTGTGGCTAAAAACACTCGTTTCTGTGAACGCACGCCTCGGAGAGGATCCTGTCGGCGTCCCTCTTGGTCATGAGCGAGCAGTACTTGCTTACGAGAGAACAATAGAACGCAGGTACCGACTCGTCCCATCCACAGGAAGGGCATACGCATATATCCTGCGGGTCCCGTTTTTCTATATATCTTCCGCATCCAGGACATCTCTTTATCCAAATTCCGTCCATAGAGTGCCCTTTCTGCTTCGTATATGTTCTCCCGAAGGCTGCCTATCCAAGGTTTCTGCCGCGCGTGGCAACATGGTATTCCCGGAGTTGGAGCGGCACGACCGTGACGAACGGCACCAGCACCGAATGAGTCGACGGCACCACGATGAACAATACGAGGTGAAAGCTAACTTTACTAGTAATTGTTTCTTTTATGCTAATCACCCCCCACTCAAAAAAACAAAAGCCGAGCCGCCGTAGTTTCCTCCTTCGGCAGCTCGGCCATCTTACACTATAATTGTTTATTAAGATCCGCCGCTTTCCGTCCCCACTTCACAGTGGGTTTGGTCTTGTCGGGACTAATACAATTAAATCACACATAGACTGCATCGTCAATTTCGTGAAATTGCAACTTTGCACTTTGTTGCTGGTTGAGAAGTGCGTGGCTAGTTGCAGTGATAGATGGGTTCGAGAGAAAGATAGATCAATGGTGAGATATTGGTTTGCTGGAAACAAGAGGATGTTGCACCGCGTGCTTATTATGACTGCCTATTCTTCTTCCTATTTCGCCAAGTAAGATATGGTGCTGGTTGTCATGATGATTAAAATGACGATTAAGAAAAGCAGGAAATAGAAATCCATTCTGTATCCTCTTGGGATTACTTCTCTGCCACCGTGGTCTTCTGGGTGAAGACCGCAATCCGAGCCAATTGGCTGCAAGTCACACCTTCAGGAAGTAGTTCTTGCTCCGCTTGGTGATAGACAACTGTTCTTTTCTACCTGTACTCCTCATGCTCCTCGCCGTGCACCTTGTGGATGATCTCCCAGGCGGTCTCTTCGATGGACTTGTTCGTCGTGTCCACGACCTTCCAGCTCCGGTGCTTTCGTGCAAGCTCGCGCACATATTCCACCTCGGAAAACACCTTCCTGGGGTCGCTGTAGCTCGGATTGATGCGGTCCGTCTGCTGACGCACCTTCCGGATCTTCTGGAGCACCTCAGGGTCGACGTTGAGACAGACGACCTTGTGCTGGTCGATCTCAAACAGCTCGTCGGGGAGGGGAATGCCGGGAACGATGGGAACGTTCGCCACCTTGTAGCCCTCCTGGGCCAGATAGAAGGACGTCGGCGTCTTGGATGTCCGCGACAGGCCGACAAGGACGATATCGGCATCCTTCAGCCGTTCGGCGCCCCTGCCGTCATCGTGTTCGAGGGTGTATTCGATGGCGTCGATGCGCTTGAAGTAGCGCTCGTCCACCTTTCGGAGCAGGCTCGGCGTCTCGAGCGGCTCGCGGTGCAGATAGGCGGAGAGATTGAAGATGAGCGGGCCCAGGATGTCGTGGTAAAGGATATTGTGCTTCGTGCAGTAGACACCGGCATACTCGCGCATCTCCTTCTTCACGAAGGTGAACGCGATGAGCGCCTTGTCCGCCCTCGCCTGGTCGAGCACCTTCTTGAGCCCGGCCTTGGTGTCGATGTCGTGGAAGAGCATCATCCTCGCCCGTGCAGCCTCGAACTGGACAATGGCGGCGCGAAGGATGTGCAGGGCGCTCTGGCCCGTTGCGTCCGATATGACGTAGATCTTCTTCATCGCGCAGGTCCGTTCTCCCTTATGATACACGCAAACCGGGCAGGATGGGTACCTGAGGGGGAAAATTGATCCAGGACGTGTGAAGCACGGCGCAGGCTTCAGCCTCTCGCAAGGACCCGCGCCAGAGTCCTGCTCAATCCCGACGCATCATAGGGTTTCATAATGACGTCACGGAAGCCGTACTCCCGGTAGTTCGCCATGACCGGATCCTGGTGATAGCCGCTTGAAACGACGACCCTGGCCGAAGGGTCAAGAGCGAGCAGCTCCCGGACCGCGTCCTTGCCGCTCATGCCGCCGGGAACGGTGAGGTCCATGATCACTGCGTCGAACGGCCTGCCGTCCCGTGCCGCCTGCTCATAGATCGCAATTGCCTCCCGGCCGTCCCGTGCGAATCCGACCTCATAGCCGAGCTCGCCCAGGATCGCCCCGGCCACATTGCGGACGATCTCCTCGTCATCCATCACGAGCACTCTCCCTGACCCGCAGACCAGCGCCGGCTCCGGCGATCCCGGTGCGACCGCGGGTTTGTCGGTCGCGGGGAGATAGACTGTGAAGACCGCACCGTCGCCCGCTCCGGAATTCACGGTGATCATTCCGCCGTGGTTCTTCACGATCGCGTAACTGACCGCGAGACCGAGTCCGCTCCCTTCCTGCTTTGTCGAAAAATAGGGGTCGAAGATCCGGGAGCGGTTCTCCTCCGAGATCCCGACGCCCCGGTCCGCGACGGAAATCGTCACATACCGCCCCCCGCCCAGCGGGGGCAGCTCGCCGTCCTTGATCGTCCGGTTCTCCGCCGTGATCACGATCGTTCCTCCACCCGCCATGGCGTGGCTCGCGTTGATCACCAGATTGTTCATCACCTGGCCGATCTGTCCTTCATCCGCCTCGATGTTCCAGAGCTCCGCTGCGGTCCGGATATCGCATGCGGTGCCCCGACCGAGCAGCGACAGGGCCGCGCTCTCGCGGATGATCGACGCCGGCGCCACGGGCCTGCGGACCGGGGCTCCGCCCCGGGAAAAGGTGAGCAGCTGCTTGGTCAGGTCGCGCGCGCGCAGGACCGCCTGTTCCGCTTTGGCAAGTCGCTCCGCCTGCATGCTTTCCTGGGGAATGCCAGACCGCACGAAGGAGACGTTCGCCAGGATCGCGGTCAGGATGTTGTTGAAGTCATGGGCGATGCCTCCGGCGAGAACGCCGATGGACCTGAGCTTCTCTGACCGGGATCTCTCCTCTTCGGCCTGTTTACGGTCCGATATATCCGAGAGGAAATTGATCGTCGCCGGCTTTCCGTCCCAGACGCTCGACGCGCCCCGCGTTTCGATCCAGACGACGCTGCCGTCCTTCCGGAGGATGCGGAAGGTGTAGACGAAGTCCGGATGGAGGCGGCCCTGCATCCTGAGGAGATGGCGTTCAAGCACGGTCTGCCGGTCGTCGGGATGCAGGAACTCGGTGAAGGGTCGAGATGTCAGTTCCTGTTCCGTATAGCCGGTGATTTCCGCCATCCGGGGATTGGCGAAGCGCAGCATGCCGTCCTGAGCGACGAGGATGCCGTCACTTGCGTGCTCGATAACGAACCGGCACTTTTGTTCCGACTCGCGGAGCGATTTCTCGGCCTGATTGCGCTCCCTGACGTACCACCGCATAAGACCGTAGAGCATCGTCGCCGTGACCGTGATGAACATCCATCCCTTGATGATGCTCAGGGTGGTCATCATGCGGGGATCCGGCGCGATCATCTCGAGGAACAGATCCGAGCTCGTGATCCAGCCCACGCCGAAGATCACGTAGATAGAGACGATCTTGAAGGGCGTCAGTTTCCACATGGGGTCGTCACTCCTTGGGCGAACTCGTGCCGGCACCGGACCGCGTCACCGGCGTAACGTTCCAGATCTTCTCCGCGTATTCCAGGATGCTCCGATCGCTCGAAAACCGCCCCATGCCGGCAACGTTCAGGATGGCGCGGCGGGTCCACTCCTCCCGGTCCCGGTAGAGCGCATCGACCCGCTCCTGACAGTCGATGTACGATGCATAGTCCGCGAGCAGCAGGAAATGGTCCCCGCCGCCGGTGAGGGCATCGAAGACCGGCCGGAAGCGGTGCGGTTCGTCAGGCGAGAAGTAGCCCGCGGCGATCATGTCCAGCGCCTGCCTGAGTTCGTCGTTCGTGTTGTAGTAGTGCCAGGGGTCGTACCCGCCGGCGCGGATCTCGGCGCCCCCATCGGCAGTGAGGCCGAAGAGGAAGAAGTTCTCCGCGCCCATGTCTTCCCGCATCTCGATGTTCGCCCCATCCAGCGTCCCGATGGTGAGCGCCCCGTTCAGGGCGAACTTCATGTTGCCTGTTCCCGAGGCCTCGGTCCCGGCCGTCGAGATCTGCTCCGACAGGTCGCAGGCCGGGATGATCTTCTCGGCGTTCGAGACGTTGTAGTTCGGCAGGAACAG
>JBAIYC010000063.1:0-6668 GCA_037916085.1 Nitrospirota bacterium
GGCCTCATGCGCACCGTCTTTTCCCATCCGAGCATCAGGAAGCGCCATTTCGCCTTCGACGATCCCTCCTGCCTCGTGGACGAGGACCCGGACCAGCGAGTTGCGCGGTTCACCGACCGGGCGATCGGTCTCTCGGCGGAGGCCATCACGTCGGCGCTCGAGCGGGCGGGCCTCGCTGCCTCCGACGTGACCGGGATCGTGGTGAACACCTGCACGGGATACATCTGTCCCGGCATCTCAACCTATCTCATCGAGCGGCTAGGGCTTCCCCGGAGCGTTCGCGCCTTCGACATGGTCGGGAGCGGTTGCGGCGGCGCGATCCCCAATGTTCAGGTCGCCGATTCCCTCGTCAGGTCGGGCGGAGGCGCCGTCGTGAGCGCGTCCGTGGAGATCTGCAGCGCCACCTTCCGGATGGACAACGATCTGAGCCTGATCCTGTCGAACGCCCTCTTCGGCGACGGCGCTGCCGCTGCCGTGCTGACCGGCCGTCCCGGCGGATGGGAGCTGGTGGCGTCGGCAGCGAGGTACGTCCCGGAGCAGCGGGACACCATCCGCTATGTCCACAAGCAGGGACAGCTCGTGAACCAGCTGTCGCTCAAGCTCCCGGACCTGGTGCGGACGTCGGTGGCGGAAGTCGTGGCTGAGGTGCTGCGGTCCCGAGGGCTCGCCGTCCCGGAGGTCCGGCACTGGGCGCTCCACACGGGGGGAGAGAAGATCATTAACGCCGTACGCGACGAGATCGGCATCCCCGAAGAGCGGCTCGCGGCCACCCGAAATGTTCTCGCCGAGTACGGGAACATGTCATCGCCCACGGTCTGGTTCGTGCTTGACGAGATCGGAAGGAACGGCGTCGCTGCCGGGGACTGGTGCGTCATGACCGCCTACGGCGCGGGGCTTTCGGCGCATGCCTATCTGCTCCGCAGGCAGTGAAGCAGGGGAGAGACTATAGACACCGCGGGAACCGAAAAGCGGCACTCGCAGAGCCGCAGAGGCCGCAGAGAAGGACTTTGGCCATTGTCACCCGCATGGATGCAGGGTATAATCAGAACATGACCGAAATGAAAAAGACGGAAAACTGCATGGTCTGCGGCGAGCGGCTGAACTATCTCGAGGCCGCGGAAGCACAGAGCTGTGCCTATTGCGGGACGGATCATCAGGCGCATGTAAGGTGCCCGCAGGGGCACTTCGTCTGCGACGCATGCCACGGGAGGGAGTCGCGGAAGATGATCGAGGAAACGGTCCTTGCCTCACGGTCAGAGGACCCCGTCGAGATCGCAGAGCTTATGATGTCGCAACCCGGCCTTCCCATGCTCTCCTGCGACCATGCCTTCATCGCCGCCGGTGCGCTCCTTGCCGCCCTCCGGAACTCCCCCTACGGGTCCCGGATCGGCGAAGCGGAGGTCCGCGAGGTCTTCGGCCGGACGGAAAAGCAGGCCCACGGCGGTTTCTGCGGTCTCACGGGCGTGTGCGGCGTCGCCCCGGCGATCGGAGCGGTGGTTTCGCTTTTCCTCGACAGCCGCTGCGGGGCGGACCGGGAACAGAAGACCACGATGGAGGCAGTGGTGCGGGTCAGCAAGGTCATCAGCGACCTCACAGGACCCAGCTGCTGCAAGGCCTACGTGCGGGGAGCGGTCGCCGAGGCGGCCGGTTTCCTTGCCGAGAAGTTCGGGGTCGTCCTGCCGGTGCGCACGAGATCGGTCGTCTGCAGCCACGCGTCCAGGCATCCCCACGGCTGCCGCGAAGAGAGATGCCCCTACTTCCGGAGGCCGTCCAGGGACATCTTCGCCGAGGCGGGATTCATTCCCGGAACGACCTCCTGCGTCACCTGAAAACCCTGAAGCCGTCCGGTCGGACGGTGCGGATCACCATGCAGGGTTCGATATCGGATACAGATGCGCATGAGAAGGCGCGCTGCATCCTGGATGTTGAGTCTTGACTCTTGAGCCCTGAGCTATGTCGGTTGCCTCCAACCATATCCACGCCTGCCCGAACTGCGGCGGCCCGATCGAGGAGAACCGGTATGTCATGCGGCCCGACGGGACCTACCGGTGCGAGCACTGCTATTTCAACGATACCTACCTCGAAGGGGTCGTTCATCGCATCGATACGGCCTACCTTGTCACCCTGGAGGCGCTCGTCAGCGCCATCGATGCCCGCGAGCATGAGGTCGGGCGCCACTCTGTCAGGGTGACGGAATTCTCGCTCATCATCGGGAAGACCTTCGGCATCGCGGGCCGGAACCTCGTCGACCTGTATTGCGGCGCCCTCCTGCACGATATCGGCAAGATCGGTGTGCCCGACGAGGTTCTGCACAAGCAGGGACCGCTCTCACCGGACGAGCAGGCAGTGATGCACCGCCATCCCGACATCGGCTATCGGATCATCGGCCACATCGGCTACTTTGCCCGCGCCGCGGAGATCGTCCGCTCCCACCATGAGCATTTCGACGGCTCCGGCTATCCGCGCGGCCTCGCCGGAGATGCCATTCCACAGGGGGCCCGGGTCTTCGCCGTCGCCGATGCCCTTGATGCCCTGACCGTGCGTCGTCCCTACCGGGAGCCGCTGACCTTTGACGGCGCACTCGAGACGATTCTGAAGGGAGCAGGGACCCTCTACGACCCTGCCGTGGGCAACGTGCTGCTCCGCTCTGCCGATGAGCTCAAGGAGTACGTCGGCAGGATGGTGCTGGACAATATGGACCCGAGGAAGGAACGCAGACCCGCTTAGGGCGGCCTGTCCTCATGCAACCAATCTTCACCATCGGTGTCTCATTCCTGCAAAGACCGGAACGAATGATCGTCCGGCATCAAGGAAAGGAGAATCGAAATGGCATCGTCAGCTCTTGGCAGGAAGGCCGCAGTGGTTTCATTTGTTTTCATCGTCGCCGCGCTCGTTACGATCCCGGCAATGGCCGCCCCGGGACAGGGACAGGGCAGAGGACCGTGCGCCGAGGACGTCGCGAAGTTCTGCAAGGACGTGCAGCCCGGCGGAGGCCGCATCCTGAGCTGCATGAAGGAGCATGAGAACGACCTTTCGCCCGCGTGCAAGCAGCATATCGCCCAAGTGAAGGAGCGCGTGAAGGAAGCCAAGGCGTCCTGCGAGGACGACGTCATGATGTTCTGCAAGGACGTGAAGCCGGGCGGCGGAAGGATCATACGCTGCCTGAAGGAACATGAGAACGAGCTTTCCCCCGACTGCAAGGCGAAGATGGAGTCCCGGAGAGGGAAGATGAGGCCGGAAGGAAAGTAAACAGCCCACGTGTTCTGCCCGCCGTGCACGGCGGGCACGACACGCTTCATGCTGTCGCGTCCTTCCCGACAGCCCGCCGATCATCGCGAAGCATCGTGCACGGTCCTGCCCGTATCGTCGCTTTCTTTCCCCATCTGACAGAGGAGCATTGTAAAAACCGGCCCGCCATGGTATCCTTGCACATTCCCGGCCGTTGCAGCAAGTACGATCCCTCTGTCCTCGATTGCTGCCCGCGGCCGCTCCAGGACCGCCAGGAGACCCTTCCGCCAGCATGCGCAATCGAGCCGCCATATTGACCGTCGCCACCCCTGTCATCGTCCTGCTCCTGCTCGCTTTTGTGAGCGCGCTGCTCGTGACGAACTATATGTCCCAGGCGAGCCTCAAGGCGACGCTCCTGCAGAGGTTCAAGGCCGAGAACGAGCGGGTGACCGGAGGCCTTTCCGCTTTCTTCAGCAGCCGTGGCGACGACCTCGTCACCCTCGCATCATCGCAGGCGATGGAGGTCCTCTTCGAGAACCGGGCGCGCGTGATGGGCATAGGTCACGCGCTCAAGACGTACGTCCCGCCGATCCGCGAGAAATTCCTGAATGCCATGGACAAGATACGCGTCGGCAACGACTGGCCCTGCGAGCGCATGGCGCTGATCGACACTTCCGGATCGTTGCTGGTCGACGTCCGGGTGCCCGGCGAACAGGGGCAGGAGCATCGTGCGGAGCTCAGGGACCTGCGGGAGCCGCGCTATCGGGACCCTGTCGTTCTGACCCAGGAGGGCGGCGACACGATCCTTTTTTCCCTTGCCTGCTATTTCAAGGGCCGCTACGCCGGCCAGATCCTGGCATGGGTCCGGGTGCAGTTCATCTTCGATTACCTGCTGACCCACGAGCTGAAGCCGTCCGCGGCCACCTACCTCATGACCGGCACGGAAATCGTTGCCGACCGGTCGTCGGGTGCTAAGCCCAGCATGCTGCCGATCGAGCCGACCGATACGCCGGTGGAGTTCGACGGGGTCTGGCGCGACGGGACCTCGACCCGCCTCGTTGCCGTGAAGAACCTCGTGATGCATTCTCCCTTCGCGCTCGTGACCGTGGCGCCGGCCAGGGACGTCTACGGCCCCCTGAACCCCCGTGTCCTGCTGGTCAGCATGGCCGTCCTGGCGCTGGTGATCATCGGGTCAGCTGTCTTCGTGATACGGCTCAACCTGCGGTCCGCCGTGCTCGAGGCGAGGCTCGAGGATTCCCGCCGCCACGATGATGAGGTCACGGCGAAGAACCTCCAGCTGGAGAAAGGGATCGCCGAACGGCAGCAGGCCGAAAGCGCTCTCCGCAAGAGCGAGGAACGGTACCGGATGCTGATCGATACCTCCCCCGACATCATTTATACGGTTGATACGGCGACCGATACGATCCAGTCTCTCAACATGGCCTTCGAGCAGATCACGGGCTGGCCGCGCGGCTCCTGGCTCGGCAGGCCGTTCGCGGACCTTATCCATCCCGACGACCGGGAACTCGCGGCCAGGACCATCGCCGACGTGCGTCGCGGCGAGCACCGGTCGCGCTACGAGCTGCGCATCCTGGCACGGTCCGGTGAGTACCGGGCCGCTGAGTTCATGAGCAATGCTCTCATGAACGACGGTCAGGTCGTTGCGACGTTCGGCATTGCCCGGGACGTCACGGAGCGGAAGCGGCTGGAAGAGCAGCTCCGTCATGCCGTCAAGATGGAGGCCGTGGGCCAGCTCGCCGGCGGCATCGCCCACGACTTCAACAACATGCTCTCGGTCGTGATCGGCTACTGCAATTTCGTCCTCGACGACATGCGTGCCGACGATCCGCTGCGGCAATACGTGGAGCTGATCATGGCATCGGCGGAACGTGCGGCCCATCTCACCCAGAACCTGCTGACCTTCAGCCGGAAACAGATCGTTTCCATGCAGCCCATGGACATGGTCACGGTCGTCCGGAGGATCGAACCACTCATCACCCGCCTCGTCGGGGAGTCCGTCCGGGTCGTTCTCGACCTTCCCGCGCAGCCGATCACCATCATGGGAGACAGCACACAGATGGAGCAGATCCTCATGAACCTTTCGGCCAACGCGCGGGACGCCATGCTCTCGGGCGGCATGCTGACGATCGGCGCGGGCACCATTGAGATCGACGAGGGGTTCCGGCTCGCGCGGGGATTCGGCCGATCGGGCCGCTATGCCGTGCTGACCGTGGCGGACACGGGCAGCGGCATGGAGGATTCGGTCCGCGAGCGCATCTTCGAGCCGTTCTTCACCACCAAGCGGACCGGCAAGGGGACGGGGCTCGGACTGTCGATCGTCTTCGGCATCGTAAAACAGCACCACGGCTACATCGAGGTGGCGAGCCAGCCGGGCAAGGGGACGAAGTTCTCCGTCTATCTCCCTCTCGCGCCGGAATCGACGGCCCTCGCCGACGAAGCGCAGCAGAGCGCGCGACCGCGCGGCGGCACGGAGACCCTCCTCGTGGCCGAGGACAACAGGGATGTGAGGACCATGCTCGTCAAGACGCTTCGCGGCGCGGGATACAGCGTCATGGAGGCTGCGGACGGAGAGGAGGCCGTCGAGCGGTTCGAGCAGCAGCGTGGGGTCAGACTGCTCTTGTTCGACGTCATCATGCCGAACCGGAACGGAAAGCAGGCCTACGACGTCATCCGCGAGCGGCATCCGGACGTCAAGGTGATCTTCATCAGCGGCTATACGGCGGACCTTCTGGACCAGAGCGGTGTTTCGGAGAAGGAGTTCGACTTCCTGCAGAAGCCGGTCCGTGCGGCTGATCTGCTCGCGAAGGTCCGCGAGGTGCTGGACCGGTAGCAGGCAGGCGCGGCGGAGGACCCCGGTGTTCCTGCGGGCGGTCATCCTCCATTGCCTACGACAGGAAAACCCCGGGCTCCCGCCGCGGGAGGAATGCAGAAATCTCGTGGGAGGCCGCGTTCTTCTAGAGCAGCGCGTCAATATCCGCGGCGATACGCTTCCCCATCCCTTCCTGGTACCCGGGATAGATCTTGCGGATGATATGGCGGCGGTCGAGGATGAAGGTTGCTGGGATGCGGAATGCGCCGTAGCGCTTCTTCACGCTGCCATCGTCCACGGCCAGGAGATAGGTCATGCCGTTCTCCCGCGCATATGCCAGCACCCGTGCCGCCGCATCGCTGCCCGAGTCCACGCTGATTCCGATGATCACGACCCCCTTGTTGCCATAGGCGCGGTGAAGACGCTCCAGTTCCGGCGCGGCTTCCTTGCAGGGACCGCACCAGGTCGCCCAGAAGTCGAGGACCACGACCCTGCCGGCATAGTCCACGAGCCGGAGCTGCTTCCCATTCACATCGACGAGCGAGAAGGCAGGCGCAGGATTGCCCGGGACGGCAGGGGGCTCGGGTTTTGAGCAGCCCGGGAGGAAGAT
>JBAIYC010000064.1:0-9041 GCA_037916085.1 Nitrospirota bacterium
CGCTTCCCTGACCCTCCTCCAGTTTGCGGAACAGGCTCCGGATCGGCTTGAGATCGATGAATCCGAACGCCTCATCATATCGCTTGTGCAGAACCGCCTCCGGCCGGACCCCGAGGATCGCCGCTGCGGCGGCGTTTATGGTCGCGATCCTTCCTCCGCGGTCCAGGGAGACGACGCCTGCATCGATGTTGGCCAGAATGACCTCGCGATTGCCCATTTCCTGGCGCAGACGCTCGCTGGAATGCTTCAGATCGGCGGTCATGCGGTTGAAGGACTCCACCAGCATGCCCACCTCGTCGAAGGACTGCTCCTCGACATGATAGTCCAGGTTCCCCCGAGCGACCTCGACGGTCCCTTCCGCCAATTTGCGGATCGGCACCGTGATGCTCGACGCGACCTTCAGCGCCACCCAGATCGCGGCAAGCAGGAGCGTCAGCATCACCGCGAGGAACCCCAGACGGTAGGAGAGTTTTACAAGATCCTTGCTCCTGAACGATGACCGGTATTCATTATAGCCGGCGACGATCCCGTCGATCTTATGGGCATAGCTCTCCGGTACATAGTAGCTCGCGGCCACAGCGCCGACGACACGACCGGCGTCGTCCGGGTCGAACAGCGGCACCACCGCGCGAACGATCTCGCCGTGCTTTCCCAGGTCTACGATCACCGTGCTTTCGCGTGCCTCGAAGGCACCTGCGATAAGGTCGCGCTGTGTTGCGACAAAAACGCGGGCCGGGAACTGGCCGGTGACGCTCCTCGCCACCAACGTCCGGTCCGGACCGAACAGCTCCAGCGCACCGACATCGTACTCCGCGGCCTTCCTGCCCAGATACTCCTTCAGCACCGGAGGGGCGAAACGGCCGGTCAAGCGCTCCTCGGTGATCTGTCTGCGAACTTGGCGGGAAAAGCCGAGCGCCTGGCTCTTGAGGCGATCGTACAACGAATGGGAAAGAGAGACGGAATCCTGGAGCGCGTTCTCGAGGCGGAGACTGAAGAGCCGTTCCATGCCCCGTGTGTACATGCCGCTCCCGATGACGAACAGC
Source organism: Nitrospirota bacterium (assembly GCA_037916085.1). Classification (GTDB taxonomy): domain Bacteria; phylum Nitrospirota; class UBA9217; order UBA9217; family UBA9217; genus JAKAHZ01. Next base: position 1,044 of record JBAIYC010000064.1, read on the forward strand.
AGGATGGTGGGGATGAACGAAATGCCCACGAAGGCAGTAACGAGCTTCGTCCGGAACTTCGACCCCAGGACCCGGCTTCGCCGCTCCGCGGAGAGCTTCCAGAGAATCCTGCCGATCATGAAGATCAGCGCGGCAAGGAGCAGAAAGTTCGCATCAATCAGGATCAGGATGAGCAGATTGTCAGAGAGCGGCCCTTCGAAACCACGGTACCGGATCTGAAGAACGATGGCCGCCGCGGTCAGGACGAGGAGCACGACAACCGTGATGACCCCCGTGAACCTTCTCTTCCCCTGGCGATCTTTTGTGTCCATGACAGGAGCAGAATACCAAAATGGCGGGACGAAAGCAAGGCGGCGAACGTGATTATCTCTTGACAAACAAGAGGTTTATCGGCTATCTTAGGTCAAATTCGGGCACGACCACGGTTCGATTCTTTCCCTAACTATTCCAAGACGGAGGATGGATGTTGAGGCCAGCACGAATCCCTGTCGCTTTCGCAGCAACGCTCCTTATATCCCTCGCAGGGTGCGCATCGCCCAAGGCCCCGCCTCCCGTCGATCCGACCAAGGAACAGATCGCCATTCTGCAAAAGCAGCTCCTCGAGCTCCAGACTGTCCAGAATGAGACGAGGAAGAAGGTGGATGAGCAAGTAGCGCTCATCAACAGTCTCTCCGACCGCGTCAAGAGTGCCGAGGACCGTCTCGCCGCCCCGCCTCAGAAGCAGACATCGAGCAACCCGACCACGCCGGCAACAAAGGAAACAAAAGCGAAGACCAAGAAGAAAAAACCCGTCAGGAGGCAGGAGCCATGACCACCCGGTCGTATCGGTTCGTCCCTGCAGGACTGCTCACCCTCATCCTTCTCGTCTGCTGCCCGCTACCGGTGTGGTCGCAGACAGAGCAGCCTCAATCTCCTGCTTCCGCGGCGACCAGCACCGTCGCGGTCCCGCAGGCCGGACCCCCGACCGGAAGCTCCGCCGGGTCTTCAGCGTCAGCCGCCGAACAGTCCAGGACCTACACCATCAAGGAACGGGACACCCTCTGGGACATAGCGAATGCGCAGTACCGGGATCCCTTCCTCTGGCCCCTGATCTGGAAAGCGAACCCGTCCATCGCTGACCCCGATCGTATCTACCCGGGTGTCGCCCTGGTCATCCCGAGCCTGGCCCCGGTCGAACGTGCCATGGCAGAGCCTCAAGAAGCGGAGAGGCCGCTTCAGGAACAGGCGGCACCGGCGCCGTCCGAAACATCGTTCTTTCAGAAATCCGCCGAAGAGTCCACGATGCCGGCGCCTTCGGCCCCGTCGTCCGGGCTCGTCCTGCCCAAGGAGAGCACACCGCCGATCATCGACAAATACGCGATGATCAGCGCCGGCTTTGTGAGCGATGAGCCCAGCAGCGACCGCCTGCTCGAATCCGTGGTCGATCCGAGCAAGAAGTTGATGGGATACAATGACGATGTCTATATCGACATCCGTTCCCGGCAGGATGTCAAGGTCGGCGACCGGTTCCTCATCTACCGACCGGACCATACTGTGAAGCATCCGGTCACCGGCAAATCCTATGGGCCGCTGAACATCGTCATCGGCATCCTGAGGGTTACCGCCGTGGGGAAGGATGGCCACGACACTGCGCGCATCGTCATTTCCTTCGACGACGCCGAGCACGGCGACCTTCTCACACCCTACCAGGAACCGGAGCTGCTCTATCCCGTCAGGGAAAAGAGGGACAAGGACCTGACCGGCTATCTCCTCGAAGTACGGGATTATCGCCGCCTTAACGCTCAGGCCGATATCGTCTATCTGGACAAGGGGAAGGTGGACGGCGTCGACCCCGGGGACGTGTTCATCATCCTTGCCGCCCCGGAAGGTACGGCGGTCATCCCGAAGGTCATCGGAGAGGGACAGGTGCTTCTGGTCAAGGAACGGACAGCTACGGCTGTCGTTCGAAAAAGCACGGATACGTTCGGGAAAGGGTACCAGTTCCGGTTCAACGACTAACTGCCTCCCTACCCCATGGGCAGCACACAACGGCAGCAGCGGGGCGGCCTGAGGCTCAGGCCGCCCGTTCCTCGACCAGACGATGGAGTATCCCGTTCTTGCCGCCGTGCTTCACCGCATACATGAAGCCGTCCGCCGCCCGTATCATGCTGTCCACGGATTCCGGGGGCGTCAGAAAGGTGACAACGCCGATGCTGAACGTCACCGCCCATCCCTTCCGCCTCATCACCTCACGAAGACCCTCGAAGACCTTCTGGATGACCACGCCTGAAGCCTCGTAGCCTGTCTCCGGCAGGAGGATCCCGAACTCGTCCCCTCCCAGCCGGGCGACAACGTCGGTAGACCGGATCGAATCCCTGATGGATGCCGCCACGGCGACCAACAGCGCGTCACCAGCACTGTGTCCCTGCGTGTCGTTCACCTTCTTGAAATCGTCGATGTCAAGATAGGCCAGCGTAAAGGGATGCTGATATCTCCCTGCGCGCCGGATCTCCTGCCGGGCGACCTCGCCGAAGTGCCGCGAATTCGCCACCGCGGTCAGATGGTCCATCCTGGCCATCTGCCGCTCCCGCTCGATCCCCCTCCGGAGCGACGTTACCATATGGTTCACGACCAGGAAGAACCCGATCTTGGCGACAAAATTCCAGGAATGGACCGGAAAAGAGGACGTCTGCTGCGTCGTAAGCACATCAGAGCTGAACCAGGCGATGCCGCTCATGAGCGCAATGACAACGCCGGTGATCCCGTCGGCATACCAGGCCACGAGGAATACAGGAATGAGGTAGAAGACAACGAAAGAGAGGTTCGGGCCGGTGAGGTAGTCGAGGAGCCACAGGACGATGACAAGGAGCGCCCCTGCCGCAACAATGGCCTTTCTCGGCTGCCGCTCCAGAAATTCCGCGAAGGACATGGTCCGGCCCCCCGTCCCGGTTCAGCGAACCTCGACCGAAGCGTTCAGGTCGAAGGGATTCATCCTGACAGCCAGGGAGAAGAGATAGGGATATTCACGCTTCAGATGGCGGAGATAGGACAGCCATTCGCTGATGAGAATGACATAGGCCCGCCTGATGTCGCCGGCGAGGTGGTCGCAATCTGACCGGACCAGGGACGTGACATCCTTGCGGGCGTCCAGCTCCTCCATCAGATGGAAGACCGCCCAAAGCAGGTCCGTGAACGTCTCATGTTCCAGAAGGTTCTGGTTCTCCAGAAGACCGAGCAGGAAGTCCCGCCGGGCCGCGAGGAATGTCTTGAGCACCGTCAGGTCGCCGCGGGCGCAGTCCATCTGGATGGGCATCTTCTTCAGTTCCCGGATGGTCTCATCGAACTTCCTGTCCGTCCAGTCTGCGGCGACGATCAGCCTTTCGCCTACCGCGCCGGCATCAACATCAAAGGGGATACAATGCCTGAGAAGCGCCGTGCCCACTTCGCTGTAGAACGCGCCGATCACCATGTTCAGCTTCTTGAGCAGCGCCATCCGATCCCGGATCTGCAGGAACCGGTCGACGATCACCGTCACAAGCAGCACCTGGACGGGAACGAATGCGAGATCCTGCAAGAGATAGAAGAACGTGTCCCGTTCCGCGTGAAAAATGCGGATCTGCAGCAGGTACAGGAGGACAGCGGCCGCCAGGAGCCCCGTCCCCAGCATGAACTGCCATCTGCTCAGCCTCACACTCTCCCCCTCTCCCCGGCTGGCGCACGGGAGTGCCGGGACGCCGCGCCATCCTGACTTTCATTATACCGTAGGGTAACGCTCGCTCCACAAAAAAGGCGGTCAGATGACCGCCGTAAGGGCAAGACAGCCGATCGGTCGGAGCTCACATGAACAGGTAGAATCCGTGGACGAAGTACAGAAGGCCGGCGCAGCCGGCGCCGATGCCGATGAACCAGAAATACTTCTGTTTCATGAGCGCTGCAATCGAGGACAGGAGAATGGCGATCTGCAGGAACATGGCTGCCATGCCGAAGGCACTCGAGTGTTTCTGCGCATCGTTGCGCTGCTTTTCGAGGTCCTCGGCCTTCTTCATGATTTCCTTCTTCTCGTCGTCATAGCGCTTGATCTTGTCGCCGTACGAGACAATGCGCTTCTCAAGGTCCGCCTTGACCGCGCCGCTCTTCTGCGTTTTCGCGTCCAGTTCAAGCTTCTCCTTCTGCAGCTCGTAGAGATACCCCTTGATGCTCTTTGCCTGGTAATAGGACCACTGGTCCGACGCCTGGGACTGGGACATCACCGCCCGGGTCGAAAATCCCCCGCCCTTCAGGGTCGAAAGCGTTGCGCAGACCGCAAAGACCACTGTCGTGAGCGCCAGGTAATTGAGCCATCGTTCCTTCTTCTCCTCTGCCATCGATAACCCCCTCCTCCGGTGTTGAAGTTCAGCGGCGAATAATACCGAAAACGCCGGAGAGAGTCAAGAACGTCGTGCACCGTTTGCAGGGTTTCCTCTCCAGAACTGCTATACTGGAATCAGGAGGGATTCTCGTGATCATCGGAGTGCCGAAGGAGATCAAGACCGAGGAGTTCCGCGTGGGGCTCACGCCCGCAGGCGCACGGGAGCTCAGCCGGGACAGCCACCGGGTCATGATCGAGACCGGCGCCGGCCAGGGAAGCGGCTTTTCGGACGAAGAGTACAAGAAGGCCGGAGCGGTCTCAGCTGCGCGCGAAGAGGTCTTCCGGAGTGCCGAGCTGATCGTCAAGGTCAAGGAACCGCTGGAAAGCGAATATGACCTCCTGCCAGACGGGATCGCCTTGTTCACGTACCTTCACCTGGCGCCCAATCCCGTCTTGACCAGGGTCCTAGTCGACAAGAGGATCGTCGGCCTTGCGTACGAGACCCTGGAAAGAGACGGTAGGCTTCCGCTCCTGGCTCCCATGAGCGAGGTCGCCGGCAGAATGGCACCCCTCATGGGGGCCTTCTATCTTCAGAAGTTCAAGGGCGGGTCGGGCATCCTGCCGACCGGCGTGTCCGGTGTGCGGTCGGGCAAGATCGTGGTGCTCGGCGCCGGGGTCGTGGGGACCAATGCCGCCCGCGTGGCCATGGGCCTCGGCATGGAGACCGTGGTGATCAACCGGGACCCTGCCGGGCTGCAGCGAATCGACGAGCTCTTCAAAGGACGGGTGCGGACCCTGCCCCTTTCGGCCCATGCCGTGGAGGAGGAGGTCCGAGACGCCGACATCGTCATCGGCGCCGTTCTGGTCCCCGGCGGCAGGACGCCCATCCTGATAACGCGGGAGATGCTCGGCACGGTGAAGCGAGGGGCCGTGATCGTGGACGTGTCCGTGGACCAGGGCGGATGCGTTGAAACGTCGAGGCCGACAACCCATGACGACCCGGTCTTCGTCGTCGACGGCATCGTCCACTACTGCGTGGCCAACATGCCCGGCGCCTATCCCCGCACCTCAACGCTCGCGCTCACGAACGCGACGCTGCCCTACGTGAAGCTCCTGGCGAACAGGGGGATCGAGAAGGCGATCGCCGAGAGTCCCGAGATCAGGAGCGCACTGAACACGTACCGGGGAAAGATCGTCAATCGAGCATTGGCGGGGTCAATGGGACCTGGGTCTGAATGAGGTGAGGACTGCACCGGCCCGTCCGAAGAGAACGCCGGTCGGCAAATTGGCCCAACGGTAACTGTGCCATGCGCGTGAGCGCGCCGTTTGACAGCATGAATGCCGAGCGCTGTTTGGGGACAATATCGGGAAATATCCCTGGTCTTCTCCGATCGTGCCCCTACGATGCCACTTCTATCCTGTTTCTGCCTTTCCGCTTTGCTTCATACATCGCCTGATCGGCCACGTTGACCAACTTCGTTGCCGTGTCGATGTCCGCTCCGGATACGTCGGCGATACCGATGCTGACGGTCACCTTATTGCTGCCGATGTTCTGAAAGGTGTGACCGGATATGGTCTGCAAGATCTTCTGTGCCGGATGTACGGCATTCTTCTTATCGGTAACGGGAGTCAGCACGGCGAATTCCTCACCGCCCCAACGGCACGCGGTGTCGACGCTCCGAATGCTCTGCTGAATGATGAGCGCTACGTCCTTGATGACCGCGTCCCCGACGGCATGGCCATAGGTATCGTTTACGATCTTGAAATGATCGATGTCGATCATCATGCAGCTCAGCGGCAATTCGTACCTGATGGCCTTCTTATATTCCAGGTCGAGTATCGGTTCGAACCGCCTCCGGTTGAAGATCCCTGTCATTGCATCCGTAATGGCCATGATCTCCACTCGGGAGAGCATGTCCCTCAGGTCCTGATTCGCATGTTTCAATTCGTCCCGGAGGGTCTTTGTCCGGAGCGCTGCGTATATCCGGGCATTCAACTCCATTTCCTCAAAGGGTTTCGGAAGATAGTCATCAGCGCCGGACTCTAATCCCTGGACCTTGTCGATGGTTGTCCCTTTAGCGGTCAGCATGATGATCGGGATGTCTTTGGTCTCCCGATTGGTCTTCATCCACTTGCAGATCGCGCTTCCGTCCATATCCGGCAAAATGCGATCGAGCAAGATGAGATCAATGCGTTGGGTTTCTGCGACCTTGAACACTGATACGCCATCGAGAACCCACGTCACGGTATACCCGCCGTCTTCAAGAAATTTCTTGGTCAACTTTCCTTGGGTCTTATTGTCTTCCACAAAGAGAATATTGCCTTTTGCCACGGGATTCCCTCCGAGAGGAATTTGTGAAGCACCGTCGCTCTATGCCGGAAAGTTGATTGTCTCGATTCGCATGCCTGTTCACCACAAGTTGACGACTCCCGTATGCTTCTTCCTTGGTGCCGGCAAGACGCCTTCCTCGGTGTGCTTCTCTGAACCACCATCAAATCGGCATTGTTTCGAGGTTCAACGATTGTCATGTCGGTCACAAAGACCTGTACGACTATATGCTTGATGAGAGGAGAAGTCAAATACTTCTAAAATGGATCGCTGTGATTCTGAAAGATGAATGCACGCGGCTCGCAACGACGTTCGCGCTATCAGCCGAGCAAAAGCTGGTTCTCCTTCGACCTGCTCTCGCCAAGGTTCGTCACCGTAATCGCCGGCTTCCCGAGCACGGGGCACTTTGCCTCGCAGATGCCGCAGCCGATGCAGAGCTCAAGGTCGACGCGCGGCTGCTTCACGATGACCCTTTTGCCTTCCCGGTCCCTCACAGCGGCGTCTTCGAACCAGATGGCCTTCTTCGGGGTGGGACAAACCTCTTCGCAGACGATGCATGGCCTGCCGTGCGCCCAGGGAAGGCATCTGCCCTTGTCGATCATGGCGAGCCCGATCCTGACCTTCGCCTTCTCCGCAAGCGAGAGTTTCCTGATCGCGCCGGTGGGGCAGACCTGGCCGCAGAGCGTGCAGCGGTATTCGCAGTAGCCGATCCGCGGCACGAGCATGGGCGACCAGATGCCTTCGAGACCCGCTTCCAGGAGCGTCGGCTGCAAACCGTTCGTGATGCAGACCTTCATGCATTCTCCGCACTTCACGCACCGCGCAAGGAACTCCCTCTCCTCGAGCGAACCCGGCGGCCGGAGCAGGACCGGGTCCTTCGCGTTCGCGGTCCCGAGCGGCGTGATACGCAGGAGCGGGACCGCGGCCATGCCGGACAGAGCGGAGACGACCACGCGCCTTCTTCCCAGGTCCATGGCCGGCGTTGCTTTCCTGCCGGCAAACCCGAAGGAGACGGCGTTGTTCGGGCAGATATCGTCGCAGTTCCAGCAGTAGTAGCACTCCTCGTCTTTCCAGCCGCCCTTCACATCTGGCGCCGCTGCGCCCGGACAGACATTGCCACATGTCCCGCACTCCGTGCACCCTTCGCCGACCGAACGCTTGAGGAGCGAGAAGCGCGACAGGAGGCCGAGCAGGGCACCCAGCGGACAGAGGTACCTGCACCAGAAACGCTGCTCCACCAGGTTCAGGCCGAGGACCGCGAGGAACAGCAGGCCGATGAACACACTCTGCCGGTAGACCGGCTGGTTGAAGGCAAGCACGGTCCTCTTCATGGCCGAATAGA
>JBAIYC010000065.1:0-4184 GCA_037916085.1 Nitrospirota bacterium
ACTTCGTCAGGTAGTTGGTCTGCATCTTCGACCAATCGGAGCCAACCGTGTAGAACCCGTTCACCACCGAGCCCCAGGACGGGGCGATCAGGAAGATGGTGAATACGATGGCCAGCGTCTGGATCCAGTCCGGGAGCGGCGTATAGACGAGGTGATGGGCGCCGGTCCAGAGATAGGCGAAGACAAGCGACCAGAAGGCGATGATGGAAAGCCGGTGGCTGTAGATCGGGAGGCCGGTCGATTTCGGAAGGAAATAATAGAACATTGCCAGGATCGGGGTCGTGAACACGAAACCGACGGCATTATGGCCGTACCACCATTCCACGTTCGCGCTGTTCACGCCGGCAAAGAGGTGATAGGACTTGTTCCAGCCGGCGGGGATGGACAGGTTGTTCACGATATAGAGGACCGCGACAGCGATCACGGTGGCGATGATGTACCAGAGCGAGATGTACATCTGTTCTTCTTTCCGCTTGATGACCGTGCCGAAGACATTCACCGCGAACATGACCCACAGGATGACAACGCCGATATCCAGCGGCCACTCGAGCTCAGCATACTCGAGCGACTGGTTCATGCCAAGGAAGAGGCTCAGGGCTGCCAGGGCGATAGCTATATTGAACACATAGAGCTGGATGCGCGCAAGCTTCGGGAACAGCAAGGGGCGCTTCGTCAGGCGCATCAGGATATAATAGGATATGCCGAAAATGGCGCCAACGCCGAATCCGAAGGCGAGCCCGTTCGTATGAACGACCCGCATGCGCCCGAAGGTGAAATAGGGTGCGATGTTCCATGTCGCGTGCCACATCTGAATCGAGATCCAGAGGCCGATGATGATCCCGACGACCCCCCAGAAGATCGATGACAGAATGAACCCCTGGACCGTACGGTGGTCATAGTCATACTCGTTCATAGGGACCTCCCTCCGGGAACATTCAGTGCGGCTGAAACATGCATCAGCACCTTGGCGCCCTTGCCAATGAAACGGGCATTCCAAACCTCCGACGTCAGCCGCCCAGCATGCCCGACGGCGTCAAGGGCATCAGCTGACGTAAGTGTGGAACTCCGTTCTCCCCCGGGTGAGTGTTGATGGATGATGGAAGGACTGACAGCTGCCCTACGGCTTCTGTCGAGCTATATCTTCGAAATTGGACTTCTGAAGAACTTCGGCGACCTTCGCCTGAGCCCGTCCCCAGACCTGGTGGACGGGGCAGTGACGTGAGAAATCACACTTTTTTTTATCGACAAGACAGAGGTTCAGGGCAAGTTTACCTTCGATGGCCTCCATCACATCGAGCACCGAGATATCCTTGGCCTGGCGGGCCAGGGAGAACCCGCCTTTCACGCCCCGATAGGAACGTACGATCTTCGCCTTGACCAGTTTCTGGAGGATCTTCGCGAGAAAGCTCCGCGGGATCTTGTACTCTTCTGCGATCTCGGTGACGAAACTGATCTTCTTGTAAGGCTGGCGTGCGAGATAGAGGACGCTGCGGATGCCGTAGTCACCTTCCCTGGTCAGCTGCATGTTTACAACTATAGCAAACTTTATGATATTGTCAAGACAATATAGAGGACCATAGTTATCCGATAACTGACGAAGACCAGGACGAAGACGGTCACTTGTGTTATACTGAGGTCACCATGCTGGAGGTGACATGAAGCTCATTGTTCGGATCTTCGCGATTGCGGCCGTCAACATCGTTCTTCTGTCCTGTCGGTCGCCGCAGCAGGGAAACATCCAGGGAACCGTGACTCCGGCGTCTAGCGATGTCCGCGTGGTGGTCAGGAATGGCACAGCCGTTGTCGGGACCCGCTCTCCCAACGTGCAGACAGGAAGGTTCAGCATTGCCGTGGCTCCCGGCAGCTATGATGTCGCGGTCCTGTCGACTTCGTCCCCCTTTCCCGTCACCTTTCCGGGGATCGTGGTCAAGCCGGGCGGAACGACTGCTCTGGGCACGATCCAGATAGCTCAGGCTCACGGTACCGGGAACATCAGCGGCAGGATCAGAACCGCAAGGACGGCGGCCAGGGTCGCCTTGCTCATGGACGGCCGAGAGCGTGCGGCTGTCCTGACGGATAGCTCGGGGAGATATGAACTAAAAGAACTGCCGGCGGGCGCCTACACGCTGCAGGCGCAGGCGACGGACTATGCTCCCGACTCCCGCACGGTGGGACTGACAGAGGGCCAAAAGGCCGCCGTGAACATCCGGTTGCTCTATCAGACAACGATCGATGGCGTCGATTGGACGCGGGGGACCGTCAGGGCGCGCGGCGTAGGTTCTCCTCCTCTCCAGCAGACAAACCCGACGGTGAGGAGGGAAATGGCGAAGCGCGCCGCTCTCGTCGACGCAGAGCGCAATCTGCTCGGGCTCTTGGAGATGATGGAGATTGGCCCCGGAGAAAGACTGTCGAAAGCTCTCGGCGAGCGCACCTACACGCAAACGATCGAGGGGTATGTCAGGGGATATCACACAGTAGCCGAGCGAGATCTCGACGGGGGAAGGATTGAAGTGGAGATCGAGTTGCCATTGACCGGTCCCGGAGGGCTCACGTCCCTTCTCTCCGCAGAGTGACCGTCATGAGCACGCTCTCCCCGCCATTGCCGGTCAAGCTCTTCGTAGGCATGTTGTCCGCTGAGCCCGGTTTATTTCTCGTGTGCTCGGAAGAGCTCCAAAGCGTACTTGGCCCCCCGGATTTCCGGTCACCGGCGGTTCCGTGGGTCTATACCAGCTACTATGCGCGGGAGATGGGACGGGATCTTCTTCGTCAGTTTCTTTTTTTTGAAAGGACGGCGGAGCCAGACCGTCTTGCCGAGATCAAATACCTGACAGCAGCGATCGAGCAGCAGCACGCGCTCCGGGAGGGAGACGCCCTGCATCGCCGGATCAATATCGATCCCGGCTACATTACGGAAGCCAAGGTTGTTCTCGCATCAGCCAAGGATTATTCCCATCGCATCTCGATCGGCAGGGGCGTCTATGCAGAGGTTACGCTGCGCTACAGCAAGGATAGGCACAGCTTTGTTCCGCTGGAACATACCTATCCGGACTTCAGGACCGACCAGGTCCAAAGATGGTTCACGGAAGCGCGGGACCGGCTCCATGGATTTCTAGTACAGCAGCGGATGGCGCGAGAGCCCCGCTAAGGGGCCGACCGAGATCAAGAAGCCGGAGTTCTCGTGGCACCGGCTGCGTTCGTAATGGCCGAAGTGAACAGCTGGGCGGATCGTATGACGTCAGGCGAAAGGAACTCATGGACGGTAAGATTGATCCCATCAAAGGGATGAACATTCTTCTTAAGGAAGATAAAGTCGACATTCTGCCATGTATTGAACTCCTGTACCGCTTTCCGGATCTGTTCGTGAACCATCTTCTCGATAGTGGCAAAGCTCACTTTTCCTGCCTTCAGGAGCAGTGCCCCGACAGGGGCATGCAGACCCGTTCTCTGTTGCTTCAACACATCGAGAAGCTCCGACTCGGTCAGCAAGTTCTCCTCGACGAGAAGATCACCGATGGCGCGCGTGTAGGGGGAGAACGCCAGAAGGATCCTTCCGTCGTGGACCAACAGGGAGCCGATGTTGTTTCCGGCCTCGACCACGAGCTCTCCTGTGCGGCCTTCTATGCCGATCAGGAGAAGCAGGTCCTGTAACGAACATCCTGCCGATGCAAAACTCATAGGATTCCCTTTCCCGTGCTTGACCCTAGCCTCCAGCTCTGAACTGAAGCTGCCTCAGTATACCCGGGAAGCGCCATATGTCAAGACGCAGTTGCGTTCCGGCCATTTCCCGCCTTATGACGCATCGCGCCCGGGAAGAACGGACGGACCGCTCAGATCGTCAGCTTCTTTACGAATATCTCGCGAGTGATCTCCCTGTCCACTGCAACCATGGTCTCCCCGATCTGAATGACGTAGGATGGCTTCTTTTGATGCAGCTTCACCGTGCTTCCGGGAACAACACCCATGGCAGACAGACGGTCAAGACGCGAATGCGACCCCGGCGTAATGAAGACGATCTTGGCCTGATCACCCGGCATGAGGTCTGCGAGCGGGCCCACGAGCGGCTTCATTTCCTGGCGGAACATGGAGCAGCATTCTCCCCGGGGGATCGGCTTGCCGTCGGGCGAGTTCGGTGGATGCCCCAACAGCGTGCAGACGCTGTCCGTGACCTCGGGAGAGAGGATGTG
>JBAIYC010000066.1:0-12247 GCA_037916085.1 Nitrospirota bacterium
TGAATCGCATCCGTGGAAATCTCCAGCAAAGGCAATGATCAGAGCAAGGGCAGAACTTCAAGCGATAACCTAAAACCGGACATTTTGGCTTTGATAAGAACCGGACATTTTAGCTTTGGCTTGACACCTTTTTTGGGTCGACTTGACAGGTTCCGGCATGGCATCTATAATTCCCGCCATATGTCCGTGTGGCCGGACAGGGCGGGCCTGTCCGGAAGAGGGGATGCTAATGAGGAAGCCGCGGGCCGTCATCGTCGATGACGAGCCATTTATCAGGAACATGTTGAAGGATTTCTTCCTGCTTCGGGGTTACGAGGTGCTCTCGTACGGCGATGGTGCGATGGCCTGTCCGGTCTATGGCACGGACGATGGCAGGTGCATGAACGACCGGCCCTGCAGCGATGTGCTGCTCACGGATTTCATGATGCCGCAGATGAACGGCGTCCAGTTCCTGAAGCACCAGAAGAGGAAAGGGTGCAAGCTCGACCACCGGAACAAGGCCGTCATCTCCGGGTATGTCGATGACGCCAACAGACAGGCCCTTGACTCCATGGGATCCATGTTCTTCCGGAAGCCCTTCACGATCTTTGCGCTTTCCGAATGGCTTGCGGAGTGCGAGCAGCGGGTAGACCTGACCAAGCCCCTGGCAACACGAAGGAAGGAAGATCGCTTCGAGAGCTACCGCGAATTGTCGGTGCGGATCGGTCAGACGAACTGCGTCGTCTCCGGCATCGCGGTCAATATCAGCAAGTCCGGGTTCTGTCTCGAGGTTGCTGCGCCGCTCAGGCGTTCCGATGTCATCCATTTTCTCGACTGTCCGTTCACGACGTACAGAGCGGCCTCGGTACGGTGGGTCCGATCGTGCGGCAGCGACGCCTGTCTGGTTGGTGTGCAGTGCCTGACGAAGGAACGCGTGGCCGGCCGCTCCCTTCTGGCCCTTTGACGCCGACAGCTGCTTCTGATGATGCTTTGTTCGCCGGTCGCGGAAGCACATTTGCGTGCTCCGTACCTTGACGAATGTCAGTTTGCCCTATATACTTTCTATAGTCTTGTGCCAGTTGCTGTGAGAGCGATCGTCCGGTCGCTGACGGCATGCAGGTGAACGCAACGTCGTCGTTCAGGGGAGGACGGAGGCAGTATGCGGAAGCCACGTGTCATCCTGTTCGATGATGACCAGATTGTCCTCGATGTGTTCAGGAACTTCTTCGCGCTCAGAAATTTCGAAGTGCTGGCCTTTTCCGAACCCGCCATCTGTCCCCTTTACGGAGACCAGGAGCAGTGCACGAAACCCTATCCTTGCAGTGACATGGTGATCACGGATTACCGTATGCCCCGCATGAGCGGCATTGAACTGCTGGAAGCACAGGCGAAGCGGGGGTGCAAGATCAGTGCAAAGAACAAGGCCGTCGTGAGCGGGTTTCTCCGGGAAGAGGGTTTGCAGGCCATCAGAAGACTCGGGGTAGCCTATTTTGAAAAACCTTTTGAGTTTGAAGAACTCGGCGCATGGGTGGATGCATGCGAATCCCGCATCGACCTTTCGAGGCGGATCGCCATCCAGCGGAAAGAGCGGAGAGCGGTCTGCAGCGACGAGGTCTGTTATCAATTGGGTGCCGGCGTCGATGTTCGCCGCGGGGTCCTGGTCAACAGGAGCACTTCGGGGCTCTGCATGAAGGTGGATGAACCGCTCCGGACGGACCACAACCTGACGCTTCACATGTCAGATGCGCAGCGGACCGGCTCGGCCATTATCCGCTGGACGAAAGCTACGAACGACAACGCGTACCTTATCGGCCTCCAGTATTGTTGATCGACAGGCTTCGCTGAGTATTGTCCTTCCCATTTCGGCATTCTTCCGTAACGCTCCCCTGGAAAGAGGAAGATCTCTGCACGACAGCTGTTCCGCATCCGATCTCCGGCGAGGTCGGACGCGCATTGGCGTCTTCGGTATGATGGTCGTTGGTTTGGCAGGAGATGGGTGCCGGACGGAGGCGCGGGCCGCGGCAGGTATTCTTGGTCCTGACGCTGGTGAGGACCCTGTAAAACTGTCAGGGCATGCATCGAAGACGTGATATTTCAGGTTCAACAGGTGATATGCAGGGCAGCAATGACCTTTTCTTTGCCGAAGAGCGAGTTGTACAGCTCCGTCGCGGCTTTCGTCTTCTCCACGCGGACATCGATGCCCTTCGAGGTGAGGTAGTTCCGTATCTGTTCGGGAATCGACATAACGCCCGCATAGCCCGTGCCGATAATGAGGACATCCGGTTCCGCCCTGACGATCTCAGCGAACTCGATGATCTGAGGCCGGTGCTCCTCTTCGCGTACCCATGGAGACTGAACCCGGTCGGCGAAGACGATCACGTCCTGCGTAAAGGTCTTGCCCCCGATGCTGATGTTCCCGAATGAGAATGAGTCGATCTTCATCGATATCCCGGAAGACTTATACCATAGCGTGGGCCATGATACAACGGTGATTTCACTGCCGCGCGCATGGAATGTTCTTGTGCACGAGGGAACGCCTCTTCCTGCAGTAAAGCGCAATAAAGGTCCGGCAGCTTCGCGTCTATGGCGGAAGAATCGGGAAACGAGGCGTACGTGCAGGCGAGGTCGCAGAATTCCATGTCCGGAAGATACTATCCGGATGGACGGGGAAAAGCAAGCGCCGTCACTGCGAAAAAAGAGGCTTTGCAAATGAGCGCTCACGGTGTATCTTGGCGGTACCATGATCCATGCAGCATTTCGAGGCCTGGATTCTGCGCAGTGTGCAGTACGTTCTATCGCCTGACCCGTCCGTGAACCAACTTATGAGGACTTTTGTGCATCACGACGGCGCCCTGGGTGACGTGCTCCTCTCTCTCGACTGTCTCCGGAGGCTTCGCGAAAGCGCAGGGACACTTCACTTTGCCGGACGGCCCGATCTGGGCGGCATGCTGCGGGCATGCGGCATTGTCGAGGAGTCATCGGATTCAGGCGCACAGCGCTATGCCGGCCTCTACTGCGGCGGGCAGGAGGGATATCTGAAGGGATTCCTGTGGCAGTTCGACCGCTCCGTCGTCTTCACCGTCGACGCCGGAGGACCGGTGAGCAGGGCGCTGGCAGGGACCATCGCCGATGCGAAGGTCGTGCTCACGGTGCCGCCTTCCGGTGTGCGGGTTTCCGCATCCCGCTATCGCATCGGCCAACTGTTCCCGGAAGCCGTCCCTGGCAGAGAGCCGGAGTTGACCGTCCCGTCGCCCCATCGCGATCTCGCGTTGGCAATGCTGGCACGGTGGGGATGGAAGGGAGACCGGCCGCTGGTCATGGTCCATCCCGGGAGCGGCGGGCGGAGCAAATGCTGGCCGTTGGAACGTTATTTTTCGCTCGTCGGGACCCTGCTGGCGGAGGAGGGAGCGTTCGTCGTCATCGCCACCGGGCCTGCGGAGGACAATCGGTTCCTTGACCGCGTGGAAGCCTTCTGCAAGGGTCGGGAGCGCATCATGCACCTTGGGGACACGGACCTTCCGTCCCTCGCGGCCCTGTTGGGCCGCTGCAGCGTATATGTGGGCAATGACTCCGGTGTGAGCCATCTCGCTGCCGCCGTGGGTTCACCGACGGTGGCGCTCTTCGGCCCTACGGACCCGCTCGTATGGGGTCCCGTCGGAAGATGGGTGCAGGTCATTTCCGCCGAGACGCTCGAAGATATCCCGGTGGAGCAGGTTGCCAAGGTTGTACGGACGGCTTTTGCCGACGCAGCAACATATCGAGGAGGCACCAAAAGGAGCTATGCCTGAGAAGAAATACAGATTCGACCTCCATGTCCACTCGCGGAACAGCGGCGACAACGACGCGGACCTGGAAGAAATCATCGAACGGGCCGTCCATCTCGGTCTTGACGGCATCGCCATCACGGAGCATTATTTTTATGCCGCGTCCGAGCCCGTTGAGCGGCTCCGGGAAAAATATGGCCGGTCGATCCAGCTCGTGCGGGGCGTGGAATTTTCCGCCGCCGAGGGGCACTGCCTCGTCTTCGGCGTCGACACGGACCGCCTAGGCATCGGGAACGCCCCTGTCCGCGACGTCATCCGGGTTGTCAACGAGGCGGGGGGGATCGTCATACCGTCCCATCCGTTCCGGGGTGTCTGCAGCCTGGGTGAGATGGCCGACGATCTTGCCGGCATCGGCGGCCTCGAGGGTTACAACGGAGCAAATATGCACAGCATGAACGCCCGGGCCGTCGAGTTGGCGACAAGGCTCCGGATTCCTTTCACCGGCGGTTCCGATGCCCATGCAGTGTCCGAGGTCGGCTCGTGCTATACTGAGTTCGACGACGAGGTCACGGCGGAGGCGCTCGTCCCCCTCCTCAGGGCAGGACGGTATCGGGGCGTTGACACCAGGAAGATCTCCCGACGCTCTTTCTTCTGGTGATGAGCTGGAAAGGGCGAAGAACCTCCCTCCTTCAAACAGTCCTCATCCTTCCATTCGTTCATACTGACAGCCTGACACGCCCGAGCGCCGTTTGACATCCTGCACCCGGCGCGCTAGTCTTAAAATAAGATGAAGTATGTCCTGTAATCCCTCCGGGCCGAAGGGGTGAGAACCCCGGCGAGACCCGGCGGCAGAGGAGGTGCATAATGCTGGTCATAGTGGGAGCTACTGGCAATACGGGAAGCAAGATCACCGACATCCTTTTGACTCGGAAGGAAAGGGTCCGGGCCGTCGGAAGGGACGCCGGCAAGCTCAAGCCGTTCACGGACCGTGGCGGCGAGGCAGCGGTTGGCGACCTGAACGACCCGGGATTTGCCGTGAAAGCGTTCACGGGTGCCGACGCGGTCTACACCCTCATCCCGCCGAATTTCCAGACCGGTGATTTTCGTGGCTTCCAGAGGCGGATCGCTGACAACATCGCAGCTGCGATCGAACGGAACGGCGTCCGGTATGTTATCAACCTGAGCAGTCAGGGCGCAGACCGGCCGGAGGGAACGGGGCCGATTGTCGGTCTCCACGAAATGGAGGACCGGCTGAACGCGCTCGCGGGGGTGAACGTCCTGCATCTGCGGGCGGCCTATTTCATGGAGAACTTGTCCATGAACATCAGCCTGATCAAGAGGTCGGGCATTATGGGCTCGGCGATCCGCGGCGATCTCAGGATTCCCATGATCGCCGCAAAGGACATTAGCGGTCGCGCGACGGAGCTGCTTGTGCGGCGCGATTTTACCGGGCAGCGTGTCCAGGACCTGCTGGGTCAGCGGGATGTCTCGATGGACGAGGTTGCCGGAATCATCGGCCGGAAGATCGGCAGACCGGGTCTGAGGTACGTTCAGTTCTCCTATGAGGAGACGGAGAAGGCGCTTATCGAGATGGGGTTGAGCAAGGACCTGTCTCGACTTTATGTCGAAATGAGCAGGGCCTTCAACGACGGGGTGGTCGTCGCGGGGAAACGCACACAGGAGAGCACGACGCCTACATCGATCGAGGAGTTTGCCGATGTTTTCGCGCGCGTCTACGGCGCGACGGAGAAGGCCGCCTGACCGCAGGGATGGCGGCGGTTCCCGACTGTCAGCGCGCCCGGAGGCCCTCGCCTCGGGGCTTTTCTTTTTGTATCGACCGGGCCTCTTATGGTACAATCTTCGATCATGAGGGGCTGGAGCGCCTTACAAGGGGTTTCCCTTCTTGCCACAGCGGCGGTGATCATCGGAATCGGCCTGTTCCGGTCTCCTGCTTTCGTGGAAAGGGATCCCCCTCTCATTCCGGTCGATGTATTTCACGATTGCGTTATCGCGAGCGCTGCCTGTTTGACCTGCCATACGCCGGGAAGACAGGTGCCGCTCAAGCCGACCCATACGAAGCAAAGTGACTGCTACGCCTGTCACCGTGCCCGTTTGAAGCTTTGACCGATCGTGCCCTGTACCGATATCGTTTCGTCGAGCACCGAACCAGAGACTTCATGAATTGGGAGGCAGAGAGCTATGAAGATCAAACCGTTGAACGATTGGGCGGTCGTCAGGCCGTCGGAAGCGGCCAACCGCACCGCCGGCGGGATCTACATTCCGGAGACAGCCAGGGAAAAGCCGGCGGAAGGCGTCGTCGAAGCCATTGGTCCCGGCGCCTTCGAGGACGTGAAGGGAAGCTCGAAAAAAGAGAAGAAGAAGGAGCGCAAGTTCGTTCCCACGACCGTGAAACCCGGCGACCGCGTGCTCTATGAGCGATACGCCGGACAGAAGATGACCATCGACGGTGAAGAGCTGGTGCTCGTGCGGGAGAGGAGCATCCTCGGGACCGTGCCGCCCGAAGCCGCACATCTGAAGGAGGAACGCCAGCCGCTCATGCTGCCTCGTGCGACGTCCTCCGCGTCCTCCACGGCGCTTGCTGCGGTCAAGACGAAAGCGGTCTCGGTGAGGAAGGAATCCTCCAAGCCGGCGGCCGGCAAGAAGGCAAAGAAGAAGGCCGCGAAAAAGGCAGCGAAGAAGACGGCCGCGAAGCCGAGGCCCTCGGCGCCCAAGAAGACCGCAGCCAGGAAAGCGAAGAAGAAGCGGTAGGGAGCTCATGAGCGGTACAGACAAAGAGAACGTTCTCCGGCAAACGAAGATCCGGGAGATTCTGGAGAAAGAGATCGCCGACGGGGAGGACCTGGCGAGCGAGGCCCGGAAGATGATCGGCTTTCTCCTCAGCGAAAAGAAAGGCTACGCGGCCGGTGATGTCCGGAAGGGGATGGCCGTAGAAGTTGTTCTGGACAACGAGAAGGCGTGGTCATCGCTGGACTATCTGGTGTCCGTCGACGGTAGAGATGCCATGGTCATCAAATGCGCCGCCGGTTCCCTCGATTCCCGGGAGCGCCAGGCCGTGGCCATGGCCAGGGTCATCGCTGATCCGCCCGTGGCTGTGGCGGTCGTGGCTGACCCCGTGACCGCAGAAGTACTGGACGCAGCGACCGGCAAGGTGATCGGCGAAGGTTTCGGCGCCATCCCCACGAAGGATCAACTCCGGGCGATCCTGGCGGAGAGACCGACCAAGCCGCTCGAGCCCCGGCGGATCGAGAGGGAAAAGCGCATCCTGCTCGCCTTCGACGCCATCAAATGCAGCGTGCCGCAGGGCGCGAACGGCGGCGTGAAGATCGGCCCCGAGCCCGAGAAAGAGTAAGAAGACAACCTTCTTGAACACGAATAACGCGAATAGAGCGTATGTCACGGATGAACGCCGTTCAATGGAGAAAGAACATGACTGCATCGTGGGGAACGCGCTTCATTTCATGCCGTGAGTGTGGGCAATCATAAACAGATCAGCGTAACTCAGCGTTGCATTCCTGTCTCAGCACTTCCCTTGGCTTGATCAATTCGTGGGATTCGTCCATTCACATCATTCGTGATCTGCTGTTGACTCTCGTGCTTCATCACATCACATGTCCCAGCTTACCGAAGACACCTTCGAAACGACCCTTCGCTCCTTCATCCGCTCGGACCGGATCGACCTTCGCAACGCGACCTTCATCGACCCCTACGGCATGGTGGGGCTCCTGGAGATCGGCGAGCTCTGCATGCGCGAGGACATCAAGAAGACCGTTCTGCTGCCCCGCTCGAACGAGGTCCTGCGCTACCTCGAGCGGATGAACTTCTTTTTTCACGCAAGGAGGTATTTCTCGCTCGACCCCCTTCAGCCGCCCGCTCTCGGCGTCAGCAATGCATCCGATGTGCTGCTCGAGATCACGCCGATCGAGCGCGCGAACGACATCCACTTCATCGTGGGAAGGGTGGAAGAGCGGGCTCAGGCCATCCTGGCGAAACACCTCCGGTATGACGATAAGGCCGTGAGCGGCTTCATTGTGGCGCTTTCCGAGATCTGCCAGAACATCGTGGAACACAGCGAGAACAAGGGATTCGTGGGTATCCAGAAGTACCGCTACGCCGGTCTCGGAAAGAACATCGTCAAGATCGCGGTCATGGATGCCGGCGTAGGGTTCCGCAAATCCCTCTCGGCCCGCTTCAGGCTGACCGGCGACCTCGATGCCATCGAGAAGGCGCTGCTTCACGGCGCGTCGCGCCATGAGGATGCGGGACGAGGCCACGGGCTGGCGGCGGTCAGGCGGTTCGTGACGCAGTGGCAGGGAAGGCTCTCGGTCCGCTCCGGCACGGCCCGCCTTTCGCTCATCCCGCAGTGGTCACGGGGCAGGGAACGGGAAACGAACCTCCAGCACTTCCCCGGCAGCCAGATCAATATCGTCCTTCCCGAAGCCTGATCGCTAAAATTTCTGGGCCATATCCACGTATCAGAAACAAGCATGAAATTCGAGCTTGACAAATCGGCTTATTTAGGTATAATTCAATTGAATCAATTGAAGCAATGCATGCGCATAAATAAGTTAATTCAAATAGGGGCGAACAAAATGATCACCGCAAGAACGATAGAGAAAAAGATCTATCTGGTGCGCGGTCAGAAGGTCATGCTCGACAGCGACCTTGCCGAGCTGTATGGTGTAACCACAAAAAGGCTGAACGAGCAGGTTCGCCGCAATGTCGACCGATTTCCCGATGATTTCATGTTTCAGCTGAGCACGGATGAGTTCGAGGCTTTAAGGTCGCAAATTGCGACCTTAAAGCAGGGGCGTAGACAACATCGAAAACATCTTCCCTCTGTCTTTACACAGCACGGTGCGCTCATGGCTGCCGGTGTGCTAAACACTCCACGCGCCGTTGAGGTCAGTATCTATGTCGTGCGCGCGCTCATCAAACTTCGCGAAATGATCGCATCCCACAAGGACCTTGCGAGAAGACTTGACGAGATGGAGCAGAGATACGATTCGCAGTTCAAAGTGGTTTTTGATGCCATCCGCGCATTGATTGCCGAGCCGGCGCCGAAGGAGAAGAAGATCGGCTTCGTCAGGGAACGCCAGGCTCTCTATCGAACAACGGTCGGTCGCAGCTAACTAGGGAAGGCATCGTTCATGCGGACTTACGACCTCTATAAGATCCTCAGGGAAGAGCTGAAGAACGGCTCGAACAATCTCGTGACCCGGCCGACCGGTCAGGCCGTGCGGGAGCGCATTGAGCGGGACCTGGAACAGGAGCCTGATGGCTCCGTGGTCGGGCTGGACTTCGGAAGGGTAGGCGTGATCGACTATTCCTGCGCTGACGAGATCGCGGCCAAGCTCGTATCGCGGCTGCTTTCGGGCGAGTACGGGGACCGTTTCCTGCTGCTCGTGGGCCTGAACGAGAACCAGAAGGAGAACATCGAGGTGGCGCTGGAACGCAAAGGGTTGGCGGCGGCGGCGGAGATGAAGGGCGGCGGCAGGGTGCTGCTCGGGGACCTGCACAATTATCTCAAGGACACGCTGGAACATGTTGCGAAGAAGGGCAGGGTGACGGCCAAAGAGCTGGCCGATGCGAAAAAGCTGGAAGCAAACACGTCGGGCACGAGGCTATTGAATCTGTACAAGAAACGGCTGGTGAAGCGGACCGAAGAGGTCCGACAGGACGGAAAGGTGTGGGTGTATGAGACGCTGTAGAGAAGATAGACAATTAGAGAAAAGCAAATTGGACGCGGATAACATCGGATGAACACGGATTAAGACAAGGTCAGTGACTGTGTTGGATACAAAAGACAAGTTTATTCTCTTCATTGCCCAGGGCGCCTACAGCGGCCGGTCGCCGTTTGCGCCGGGCACTGCAGGGACCGTGGTGGGTGTGCTGCTCTATCTGTTCCTGAAGGACCTGGGTGCGTTGTGGTACGGTGCCGCATCCCTCGCGGTCACCGTTCTCGGTATCTGGGCCGCGGGAAGGGCCGACGCGCTCTTCGGCACGAAGGACAACCGCACCATCGTGATCGACGAGATCGCGGGATATCTTGTCGCCATGCTGCTGGTCCCGGCGGCGTGGCAATACATGGTCGCAGCTTTCTTCCTCTTCCGGTTCTTCGACATTATCAAGCCCTATCCGCTGCGCCGGCTGGAGGGCCTTCCCGGGGGGTGGGGAGTGGTGCTGGACGACATCGGGGCAGGGGTGTATACGAACATCGTTCTGCAAATCGGAGTATATATCCTAAAATGACATTCATCGCGAAGAAGCGAAGAGCGCGAAGAAAAGAAGAAGAAAGCAGAAAAGCTTTTGATGTCTTCGCGACCTCTGCGTCTTAGCGGTTCAAGAGGGAGTTGATCGAATGCGTGCTGAAATCATCGCAACAGGTTCCGAGCTCTTGACCGGCGGCATCGCCGAGACGAACTCGGTCTTCCTTGCCGGGGAACTGCTGGACCTTGGCATCGAGACGGTGTTCAAGACCGTTGCTGGCGACGACGAGAAGGACCTCGAAGAGGTCTTCCGCCGCGCCCGGGAGCGGGTCGACGTTGTCGTGGTCACCGGCGGGCTCGGCCCCACGGAGGATGACATCACGCGCAAAGCGCTTGCCCGGGTGCTTAAGAAGCGGCTGGTGCTGAGCGATGATGCGCTCAAGGCAATCAAGGCCGTGTTCGCGGCGCGGGGGCGCGAGTATCCCAGCGCAAATGACCGGCAGGCCCTCATGCCGGTCGGCGCCCGGCTGCTGCAGAATCCGGTCGGCATCGCACCCGGTTTCTATCTTGTCGAGGAGGAGCGGTTCATCACAGTGCTGCCCGGCGTGCCGTCGGAAATGCGCGCCATGTTCCTGCAGGGCGGCCTGCGCCAGGCTCTTGCCGAGTACGTTGGCGGCAAGTCTGCCTATCGCAGGAAGGTGCTCCACACGGCCGGCCTGACGGAGTCGAAGGTGAATGAGCTCATCCAGGACATCATGAAGCAGAAGCGGCCGTACGTGGGACTTTCGGCGAAGGACACCGGCGTCGACGTCCGTATCCTCGCCCGGGAGACGAGCAGGCAGCGGGCATTGACGCTCCTGGACAGGACCGAAGCGGAGATCCGAAAGCGGCTGGGTGACGCGGTGTATGGGGTGGACGGACAGGAGCTGGAAGAGGTTGTCGGCGCGCTCCTGGTCCAGCGGAAGCTTACGCTCAGCGTCGCGGAATCCTGCACCGGCGGGCTCATCGGCGGGAGGATCACGAACGTTGCCGGCAGCTCGGAGTATTTCGAGCGGGGCGCGGTCGTTTATAGCAATGCAGCCAAGACCGATCTCCTGGGCGTGCCCGCGGACCTCATCGAACGGCACGGTGCGGTAAGCCGGGAGGTTGCCGCGGCAATGGCCCGGGGTGTCAGGGAGCGTTCCGGAACCGACCTGGGGCTCTCGGTGACAGGCATCGCGGGACCAGGCGGGGGGACCGAGGAGAAGCCTGTCGGCCTGGTATTCATTGGCCTCGCCACCGCCGGCGGAGTGAAGGTCAATGAGCATCGGTTCCTCGGTACGCGCAACCAGGTGCGTCAGCGATCGGCCCAGACTGCGCTGGATATGGTGAGGAGATATTTGATTGCCTGATTGCGGGATGCGGATTGCGGAGTGAGCGCCGATAAAGAAACCGAAATCCGCAATCACCAATCCGAGATTCCTATGCGACTGTTTATCGCCATAGAACTTCCCGAAGACCTTAAACAGGCGATCGCCAAGGTCCAGGGACAACTGAAAGCAGCCGGCGCGAGCGCGAACTGGACGCGGCCTGGGGGCATTCACCTGACGCTCAAGTTCCTGGGTGAGGTGGAGGAGGCGAAGGTAGGCGGCATCACTGAGGCCCTCGAGTCGGCCTGCCGGGGGACAGCTCCGCTCCTGCTGGACATCGCCGGCGCGGGAGCATTCCCGAATGTGAAGTCGCCCCGCGTGCTCTGGCTCGGTGTCCGAGGTGACACGGAACGGCTCGCGACGCTCCAGACAGCGATCGAGGACGCCATGGAGCGGCTCGGGTTCGAGCGAGAGGAGCGAAAGTTCTCTCCTCACCTGACCCTGGCGAGGATAAAGTTCCCGAAACCCCGTGACAACTGGGCGGCAATGGTCGACGGGATCAGGGATGTTAACCTCGGCAGCTTCACAGCAGGCCATGTGAGCCTGATGCAGAGCGAGCTCAGGCGCGACGGTGCGGTCTATACGGAACTGAAAAGCATCACATTCGATTAAACCATCATCTGCCACAGAGGTCACAGAGAAAACCGCTATTGGACACGGATCGACACGGATCGAGGCTGGAACGCACTAGAGCATCCATCTGCGCTCATCGGTGGTCCCAAATTCCGAAAGGAGATTCGTCATGGCTGACAAGGAGAAATTGAAGGCGCTGGAACTGGCCGTAGGCCAGATCGAGAAACAGTTCGGCAAGGGTTCCATCATGCGTCTGGACAAGGACCAGGTGCCGGTGAACATCGCGGCCATCCCT
>JBAIYC010000067.1:0-3212 GCA_037916085.1 Nitrospirota bacterium
GGTGTCTTCGACGTGACCATCGGCCCGCTGGTGGTCCTGTGGCAGATGCACCTCAAGGAAGGCGGGGTCCCGAGCGACGATGAGATCGCACGGGTGCGGAAACTGGTGGACTACCGGAACATCGTCATCGACCGGAAGGCCTCGACGCTCTTCCTCCGGAAGAAAGGCATGATCCTGGACCTCGGCGGCATGAAGGGGTACCTTGCCGACCGCGTGGCAGACCTCTTCCGGAAACGGGGGGTCACCAATGCCGTGATCGCCCTCGCCGGCGATATCTGGGTGCTGGGAAGCCGCGAGGACGGTTCGCCCTGGCGCATCGGCGTGCAGCATCCCCGCGAGAAGGACCGGACCCTGAGCGTCCTCGAGCTCCGTGACAAGTACATCTGCACCTCCGGGGACTATGAACGGTTCGTCATCAAGGGCAAGAAGCGGTACCATCACATCATCGATCCCCGCACGGGAAAGCCGTCCGAAGGGACCATTTCGGCGACGCTCATCGGCGATCGCGGCTCGTTGATCGACCCCCTGGCCAAGGTCCCCTTCATCCTTGGCGCACAGAAGGGGCTGGAAATCGTGCGCAGGCTCGGCGCCGAGGCCATCATTGTTGACGACCAGGGCAAGGTAACGACCACGCCGGGGATACGGCTTCTCGAAGAGTGATCCCGTTTCCAGCGGTCAAGGCACGCTACTATCAACGTGATATCATTATGAAAATCCCTGTTGACACCGGATACCTATTTCTGGTACTATCTGCCCTGCACGAAAACGGAAAGGAGTCACACAGGCAATGCAGGTGATTTTGCGAGAGGATATCGACAAGCTGGGAAAGATCGGCGACCTCGTGAAGGTCAAGGACGGGTTCGGCCGCAACTATCTCATTCCGAACAAGAAGGCCATCGAGGCGACCCCGAAGAACGTGAACGCCATGGAGCATGCCAGGAAGATGGTGGCGGACCGTCTCCGGAAGCTCAAGAAGGAAGCTGCCGCCGATGCGGACCGCATCAAAGGCCTTGCCATCACGATCAAGGCCAAGGCGGGCGAAGAGGGCAAGCTCTTCGGTTCCGTGACCTCTATGGACATCGCCGAAGCGATGAAGGCCCAGGGGGTCACGATCGACAAGCGCAAGATCTCCCTCGAAGAGCCCATCAAGCGGCTCGGTGACTTCTCCGTGCCGGTGAAGCTCCATACCGACGTGACCGTGGCCCTCAAGGTCTCGGTCGTGGCAGAAGAGATGTAGAAACATCAGACCACTGAAGACAGAGGTCAGATCACAGACAGAAACGAAGGCAGGATGAATTCCAACTCCTGCCTTTTCCTTTTGTTCTCTCTGTCATCTGGCGTCCTCCCGTAGTTCACCGATTTTCCCCGAGGTGCCCCATGTCCCTCCAGGCAGACATTGCGCTCCAGAAGCTCCCTCCCCAGAACATCGAGGCCGAACAGATGGTCCTGGGTGCCATCCTGATCGAGAACGGCGCCATCGAGAACGTGAGCGACATCCTCACGGCCGAGGACTTCTACAAGGACTCCCACCGGAGGATCTTCGCCGCCATGCAGGAGATGGCCGATGCCCGCGAGGCCATCGACCTGATCACCCTGACCGATGCGCTTCGCCGCGGAGGCGCGCTCGAAAAGGTCGGCGGCGCATCGTACCTTTCGGCGCTGGTGAGCCTCGTGCCGACGGCGGCGAACGTGAAGCACCACGCCCGGATCATCCACGACAAGTCGGTGCTGCGCCAGCTCATCCATGCGTCCACGGACATCATCACCAAGAGCTACGACGATTCCCCCGAAGCGCTCCGGATCGGCGAGATCCTGGACCGTGCGCAGCAGGAGATCCTCCGCATCTCGGACCAGAAGATGGTGGAGCCCTTCTCGTCGGTCCGCGACATCATCAAGAACAGCTATAAGACCATCGAGCAGCTCTACGACCGCAAGGAGATGGTCACCGGCCTTCCCACGGGCTTCACGGACATGGACAAGATGACCTCGGGGCTCCAGGCCGGGGACCTGATCATCGTCGCGGGTCGGCCTTCCATGGGCAAGACCGCGTTCTGCCTCAATATCGCCGCCCACTCCGCCATGGACCACGGCAAGACCGTGGCCGTCTTCAGCCTCGAAATGGCCAAGGAGCAGCTGGGGCTCCGCATGCTCTGCTCCGAGGCACGGATCGACATGCACAAGCTGCGCACCGGCTTCCTTGCCGAGTCCGACTGGGGCCGCATCGGCATGGCTGCCGGACGGCTCTCCGAGGCACCCATCTTCATCGACGACACGGGTGCCATCGGCATCTTCGAGATGCGCTCCAAGGCGAGGCGCCTCAAGGCGGACCGGTCGGGGCTCGACCTTCTTATCGTGGACTACCTCCAGCTCATGCGCGGCAGCAATGCCGACAGCCGCGAACAGGAGATCTCGGGCATCTCGCGGTCGCTCAAGGCGCTTGCCAAGGAGCTTCGCGTGCCGATCATCGCGCTTTCACAGCTGAACCGCGCCGTGGAGACCCGCGGCAAGGACAAGCGCCCCATGCTGGCCGATCTCCGCGAGTCGGGAGCTATCGAGCAGGACGCTGACGTGATCCTGTTCATCTACCGCGACGAGGTCTACAACAAGTGCGAGTGTCCGCCCCCGCCCGACGGGGAATGCTCCTGCGGAAGACGGGGCACCGCAGAGGTGATCATCGGCAAACAACGAAACGGCCCGACCGGCACGGTGCACCTCACGTTCCTGAACAAGTTCACGCGCTTCGAGAACGCCGACAGCAGGCACTTCTAGATTTCCGGACCATCAGCACTACTGCGTCCCGGCACCCGCGGGGCTTCGTCGCCCCCGCCCTCAAGTCCCCGGCAGGAGGATATTCGTGGCGTCCGACAAGGCAAGGATCTCCGAGAGCGTACAGAAGTACATCCAGAAAAGCGACTGGAAGAACGCGATCACGGAGATGGAGAAGCTCTTCGCCATCGACCAGGACCCGCAGGTCAAGGTGCGGATGGGAGACCTCCGGCAGAAGATGAACCAGAAGCCGCAGGCCGTGGCCGCCTACATGAAGGCGGCCGAGCTCTTTTCCGACAAGGGCTTCGTCGTCAAGGCCCTGGCCATGTACAAGCTGGCGCTCCGGCTCGACCCGAACAACGACAAGGCGCTGTCCCTCATGTCGGGGCTGCATTCGAACAGGTCCGTGACCGAGCTGAAGCTGGAGCCCCTGGAACTGGGCAACG
>JBAIYC010000068.1:0-7579 GCA_037916085.1 Nitrospirota bacterium
CCCTCCCCCCTGGAAGGAACGTCACGAAGGCCCAAGCGGGGGCAAATCTCTTGTCCCTGGCAATAGCGCTAGAATATAGATAGAAGAGAAGGAAAAGAGCATTTTTCTGAACATAGAGGTGTGAACCATGAACACGAAACTAAACAAAAGTACTTCGGTCAGGGCGGCAATGTACCTGAGTTGGCTTCTCGTTCTGGTCCTTTCCGCGGTGTTCATTGTCACCTTCACGGGCATTGCATTCAGCAAAGGAATGATGATGCCCCGGGGAGACGAGCGAACGCTTCGTGGGGAGGTCATCGCCGTGGATACCGGTCATTATATACGGACATTGACCATGCAGTCCGGGCAACTAGGCCCCTTTCCCAACAACGAGCTGAACATCTTCGTGAACAAGGGAACCAGAATAAGCGTCTGCGGCATGAATGAGCCTGCGAGCAACCTGCAGGTCGACCGGAATGCCACCGTCACCTATCGCGAGGTCGGCGGTGTTCCCGTTGCCGCAAGGGTCTCGGAACGCTGCTAGGGACGTTCCCGGCAGAGAGACCCCGCTGCGGCGGGGTCTCTCTGCTCCATTTCCTCCTGTTCCCCCTTCCGCCGGAGTTTCCCGTTCACTCCCACCCTTCGGAGACGACCATCCGTGACTTCGCATGGGGATACTTGTCCATGAGCTTCGTGATCGGCATCTTCTCGTCGCCTGCGCGCATGAAATGGAGCAGGGCCACCGATGCCCAGTAGTCGCGCTCGTACGCTGTGGCCTCGAGCTGCACCGGCACGCCCCTGTCGTTCACGCGGTGGCAGGCCGAACAGGTGACCGGGCCCGCGTACTTCCCGTCGGGGCTGAACTGGAGCGCCTGCTGATGCGTCGTCTCGTCCACCGTGCCCTGCGGGCCCTCGAAGCGGACCGGATAGAGCCCGTGGATCGACTCGTGGCATGACTGGCAGGCGATGTTCCCGTGCGCCTTTGAGTAGCGGTAGAGCGAGTATTTGTTCGGCTGGTCGATGGGGAAATAGGCGCCGCCTTCGCTCTCCACGAAGGGTGCCAGATGGCAGTCGGCGCAGTGCGGCTCTGCTGCCGAAAGCCACCAGTCCTTGCCTGCCGAGGCGCCGTCGTAAGGAACAGGGTCTCCCTCCTTCGCATTCCAGGCAAGGAGCTTGAGACCGCCTGCGCCGTCCTTCGTCGCGCGCACCAGCGTCGCGCCCGTGTGCTTTCCGTAGAAAGAGGCGAGCGGGTCCCCGTCGGCTCCCACGCGCGGATCGGCAAAGACGGTCCTGAACGTGTTCCCGTCCCCCTTTGCCGCGGCGCCGATGATGTCGGCGAGCTTCTTGTTCCGAAGGGTCTTCCCCTCCTGCGTCGCTGCGTTCGAAAGGTCGTCGCTGCGGTAGAGCTCCTGGGCGAGCAGGTTGTGGCAGTTCGAGCAGTAGAGGCCCCGGAGCTCGTTCACGGGCCTTCCCCGCTCGTCCTTCCTGCTCACTTCGCGGAGGTACCACTTGCCGATCTGGTTCAGGAAAAAGGGCGGCGTCACAGCAGGGTTCGTATGCGCGTCCCTGCGGAGGTAGCACCCGCCGCCCGCGATCCGCACATCGGATTTCGAAAAGCGGGGATTTCCCGACCTGTCGAGGATCCAGTAGGGATTCTTCTCATCGTTCATCTTCTCCGGCTGCCAGTGCGTCGGATGGCAGGCCTGGCAGCTCTGCGTCCTTCCGGCCCGGTCCGGCATGGGGACGAAGGCGGCGTGGGCGGCATGGACCGCCTCGGTGAGCGGCCTGGCCTTGACGGCCTTGTAGCCAGTTGCCGTCGGCCGGGGCGAGCGAAGGTTCCCCGACACGTTGTCGCCGTGGCAGTCGGCACAGTTCACCGGTCCCGTGGAACCGAGACGGTTGAAGGCCGCGTCGGCGTTGTACTCCCTGAGGAACGTCGTTCCATTGCGCCTGTCATGGAGCTCCAGCACGTTGATCGACGCTTCGGAGAGCCGCGCCATGAGCTCCGACACGTCAGTATAGTTCTTCTTCCAGTAGGCATACTCCTTGTCGAAGAGGGTGAGGCCCTGCTTCCTGGCCAGCGTCGCTGCAATACCGTCACGGGAGTGGCAGTCGTAGCAGTTCGGCAGGTCGACGGGGTTGGTACCGAAGAACTCCACGGGCTTGCCCTTCAGCAGAACCGGCCTGCCGTCCGTGTCGCCAAGCCGGACCAGGGAGTACTGGAAGGGCTGGAAGTCCCGGTGCGTGACCGAGCGGATCGTTCCCTTCCGCCTCGAGTCGTTGAATGCCGTGAGCGGCAGACCGAGCGCGTCCCAGAGATAGGACGCCGTGAGCGTGAGCTGAATGTTCTTTACCTCGGGGATCTGGGAATCGGTAAAGACCTTGTTTCCGCCCGTGCTGCCGGCGTAGGCGAGCATGCCGCCGGCAAGGCCCTTGCCCGTCGGGCCTGCGTCGACGGGCACCTGGATCTGCTTCCCCACGGAGAGCCTGGCCGCCTCGGACCAGTCGGGAGGGAGCGTCCCGTCGAGGTCCTTGTAGATGAAGAGATGCGTCCAGACGTAGTTCGCCATGGAATCGCCGGGCTCGTCCATCCTGCCGTTGCCGTCCACGTCCTTCGGCACCTGCCAGTACTTCATCTTGTTGCCCTCGCTGTAGCTGTTGTCCCTGACCGAGTAGAGGAGCGAGAAACCGTCGTCGGGCGACAGGAGCCGCGGAACGGTTCCATGCACGCCGGTCCGGACGGCCTGTGCCTGGATGCTGTTGTAGGGCGGGATGACGCAGCAGTAGGAGATGTCAAAGCCGACGCAGTGCATGCCGAGCTCGTAGTTGATGAAGATGGCGAAGGGGTTCCGCGGATCGTAGAGCGGTGCCGGCTTTCCGGAGCGGTCCGTGGTCTGCACCTTCGTGAGAGCGCTCATGGTGAACCGCTGCGGCCCTTCGCCGGGCACCCCCTCTTCCGGGCCGGCAGGGGAAGAGGAGCGAGGGAGAACGACCAATGAAACGAGGAGAAGAAGAACCGCCGTTCCGGCCAACCGTATCCGTTTCATAAGGATGCCTCCTTGGAGGTGATTTCGGGCATGGGAACGAAGCATGCGACGAAAGTTCGGTGAAGCGCACTTCTTTCTGATGAAGAAAGTCTACCACAGGGGAGAAGCGGCGTCGCTCGGCGGCAGAAATCTGGCAAAGGGACGGGAATTCTGGTAGTATGCCCTGCTTCAGGAGTTCGCCTCGGAGGTGGTATGGGATTGTTCGACAGCGTTTGGGACCTGTTCGGGAAGAAGGAAGACGTCCGGCCCGCCGTGCTTCCCGGAAGGAACGAACCGTGCTGGTGCGGGAGTGGAAGGAAATACAAGAAGTGCCACGAGCCCGAAGACCGGCAGGAGAAGGCCGCGAAAGCCTGCTCCGTCAACTGCGGCCCCACCTGAAGCTCGAGCTGAGCTGAGTTTCAGCTCAACGGGAAACCCCTCCCCGCAGCCTCGCCGGAAGCCCTATCTCTCCACCTGCATCCCGTGATTCACCTCTCGCGCCTCGCATCCTGCAGTCATGTCTCAGGAGGAACGGCCGCCGACGGCCCGCTGCCTTTGCCCGGCTCCTCTCTTGCTTCCACGGGGTAACCGCGCTCGCGCCATGCGCGGAACCCTCCGGCGAGCGGACGGACGCGCATGATCCCCCGCTGCCTCAACAGGATCGCCACCCGGGCGCTCGATGCCTCATTGGGTCAGGTGCAGTAGACGACGATCTCCCGGTCGGACGGCACCTCCGGATGCGCCTCCATCTGTTCGAAGGGAATGCGCAGCGCCCCGGGAATGATCGCGGGATCGGTCTGGAAGTCGAGGGAGTGACGGACATCGATGACCAGAACGCTTTCGCCTGCATCCAGCTTCCGTTTCAGCTCTTCCGGAGCGATGCGCGCGACGGAGAGCTGGCGCAGGAAGCGCCGGCGCATGGCGTATTTGCGGAGCACATAGACCGAAAGGGCCGCGGCCAGGAGCACCAGAAGTGTCCTCCCCGTCCCGAGGGCATAGTCCAGCGCGCGGTCGAGCTCCCTGCTGAACGCGTAGCCAAGCAGCATGTATCCGCCCGCCCAGAGAGGGATCCCTACTCCGTCGAAGAGCAGAAACCTCGGAAGGCCCATGCCCGTCGTACCTGCGAGCGGCATGGCCACGGCTCCGAGACCCGGGAAGAACTTCGCGACCAGGAGGGTCCGTGCGCCGAACCTCCCGAAGAGATTCTCGGTCCTCCGTACGCAGGAATCAGGTTCAAGAGAGATGCGGCAGATCTGGTTCAACACTGCCGCGCCGTGCCGGCGGCCCATGAGGAACCAGAAGAGATCGCCAAGAAAGGCCGCGCACACGGTGATGCCGAGGCCCGCGAACAGGTTCATATCGCCGCCGCCGGCCAGTGCTCCGACCGTTATGAGCAGCGGAACGCTCGGAATGGGCAGCCCCATTGCTTCCGCAAGGACCCAGAAGAACAGCACGGTATAACCGTGCTGCAGCAGAAAGGGGATGATCTGATTCATGACGGTTGCTCGGCGAAGAAGGACTGCTTTGAGCATAACAAAGGCACCTCACGGAGTCAAATAGCGGGCCGGACCGGGAGAGCGATGACGGCGGTGCAGGGTGCTATAGTTTAATCAGGAGGTCAAAGATTTCACGTACGAACGTAGAGAGGAAGGGGATGATACCATGAAGATACAGAAGATCGGCATCGTGGGATCGGGCCGGATCGGGGGAAATCTCGGGATCCTGCTAGCGAGGGCGGGATACGAGGTCCTTTTCAGTTCACGGCATCCCGATACGCTCACAGAGCTGGTAAAGACCGCCGGGACCAGGGCATGCGCAGGGACCGTCGACGAAGCCATAGACTTCGGAGACCTGATCGTTCTATCGCTTCCGTTCAAGGCATTGCCGGGGCTTGACGTGAGGGTGAAGAATGCCCTCAAGGGAAAGATCGTGATCGACACCTCGAATCCCTATGCGCAGAGGGACGGGGCGATCGCGGACGAGGCCAGGAAGGATCCGGGGGGCATGGGGATCGTTGTATCCCGGCTGCTCCCGGGAGCACGGATCGTTAGGGCCTTCAATACGGTCTATTCCGAGGACCTGAAGAAAACGGTCAACAAGGCCGGGGAAAAGATCGGGATACCCATAGCCGCCGACGACAGGGAAGCGCTGGATGCAGCCGTCGAGCTTGTGGAGCGCATCGGCCTTGACCCGGTCGTCACGGGGGGCCTGAACACTTCGAAGTCCTTCGATGTGGGGGCCGCGGTGTATGCAACGAGCGACCCGGCAAAGGTGATCAGGGAGAAGTTGAGATTGAAACCCGAGGCGGCAAGACGTGCGGCGTAGTGGATCGTGCATCTCCGGCTTGTTCGGCCCGGACCACCAGACAGATGAGAAAGGAACAGTTCAGCGTGAGTCGTTGACACCGTTGTGTCCATGGTGATGCTGCGCTCCTCCCTGTTGGTGCAAATAATGTTTTGCCGGGATCTCATGCCGCAGTAAGGCCGCACAAAACAGCACACCGATCATCAGAATGGCCTCGATCCGTACACTACGAACAAACCACTGACCGACCATCTGGCCTTTCACCCGGCGGGCAAAGGGGCGCAGCAGAGGCTCGGCGAGACGGGCCGGGAAGGTAGTTCTCCCCTGCGGAGAGTCCGCTCCCTTCGTAAGACGCGGCACGCAGAAGTAGCGATTGAACGCGGCGAGAGAAAGAAGGAGGAGGAAGAGGAAAATCTTTACCACGATTGTCCAGCCGTAGGGCGACTGTATGAGCGCGCCGATGCTCCCCACGTAGACCGAGGTTTGGTAGAGTGCGGTGATGACGATGACAGCCGTCGCCGAGCCGGCAATACGGGAAAACCGTGAAGCCATTTCCCCCATCGATCGCGTCCCGTCATCGCCCGCCTCCCGCATGGAAGGCAGGATCACAAGGGACAGCGCAACGAGACCGCCTCCCCAGATGGACGCGCCAAGCAAATGGCCCCAGTCAGCCAGTTCGGCCAGGCTGAAGTCTCCTGCATCGGCCGCATGTCCCGACGCGCTCTCCGTCATGGCGATGACGGCTCCCATACAGACGAAGAAATACAGGGCGGGCAAGGTGTCGCGCTGTCTTCTGGAAATCATGACGACCGCCCCGAGAATGACGAGGCCCGCCGTGCGGATACGCCAGATCGTTCCAAAGTGGGTCTTCAGAACGACCGTAGGGAGCAGGGGGAGGATCTCTTGACCTCCGCCCATCTCTGCAGTACGGACCAGAAGATTGATGCTGCTGCATGCCAGAGCCGCGGCAATGCTGACCGCGAAGAAGCGCCATACACGGTCGGTGACGTGTGCATGCCCGGGCAGGGCGGCGTTTCCCGCAACCGGGAGGACCCAGAGGCGGCAGGCAAGCGCGCCGAGGGAAAGCGCCAGGAAAACGAGTTCCGACCATGCAGGAAGGATGTGGAGGAAGAAGGTCACGTGGCTTCTCGTAGCATCATTTGACCGTGAACGTATAGGACCCGGAGGTCCGGTGGCCATCTCTCGACACCGCAGTCCAGTAGACGATGTAAGAGCCCGGAGGGAGTGGAGGCACACTTACTTCAAGAAGCGCGGGGTCTGCGGGGTCCACGCGCCCGTCGTTCTTGTCCACCATCGAGCCGCCTGCCGTGTGGACCATGATCGAGGAGAATTCCGGCTCCAGATCGCCGTCGAACCAGATGCGGACCACCGTGGGCGGCGTGGCGACCGTCGAGCCCACTTTCGGATCGGCATGGTCGGGGTACGCATGGCCTCGTGCAATGCCGGGCATGATGAAGAGAAGCACGGGAAGCAGGAACGCTGCCACTGTGTGGATATCAAAGAATCGCGCGGGTCTTATCATGGGAAGATCGGTCTCCCGATGCTTTTCGGAAACAGGTCATCGACAAAGATGTGAAACAGGGCAAACACGCCGGTGCCCGCTCCCGACCGCGGGTTCATGGGGATTTCTGCCGCAATGCCCAATTCGGTGTATCTGCCGATCCAGGCGATCCCCGGGTTGACGGTCCCCGTCGTTTGATTCTTGCAGTCGGCGTTGAGACATGTTTCCATTGGAAATTCTACCACAACGACCATCCGGTTGAAGGGTTGACCGAGACCCACGTCCTTGACGACCGACTGAAGATACATCAGGCTGTACTGGAGCGTAAAGGCCCAGGTGAGCGTCGTCGGGTTCCGTGCATCATTCGTCATCTTGGCCGTAGGAACGTTGAGACCAATGACCCCGGTCACCGCGAGCGGCCTCAGCAGGCTCGTTGCCTCGAAGAGGTCTCCGAAGCCCTTGCCGAAAGAGAAAGCGGGCGATATCGTCGAGAATTGATCGGATACGTTCTGGTTTCCCGTCTTCCCGATCGTATCAGAAACCCCGACGGAAAGGATCGTTTCATGCTGATCGCTCGTATAGAACTGATATTTCGCATTCACCGTGAGATTGCTGAAACCGCTTATCGTGCCGTCCCCCTCGGCATGGAGCCGCTCATATCCTTGATCCAGCTCTATCCCGAAATTCGGGAAGATGCGCTTTGAATACCCGACGTCAAGCGTCGATGTTTGAACCCGTGGCCCGCCCG
>JBAIYC010000069.1:0-3290 GCA_037916085.1 Nitrospirota bacterium
ATGTCGCGGAGCAGGATGGGGGTCCCCTTTTCGTTGGTCCCGACCGCGATCTTCTCGATGTCGGACTTGTCCTTGATATAGCCGCGGCCGCGGACCATGTACTCCCTGCCGGACCACTCGACCACCCGGCCTTCCACGTCACGGTTGCTCCGCCGGACCGCCTCCATCACTTTCATCAGCGGGATCTTGTAGATGAACAGGCGGTTCGGGTCCACGGTGATCTGGTACTGCTTCACGAACCCGCCGACGCTTGCCACCTCGGACACACCCGGGACGGATTCGAAGGCGTATTTCAAGGTCCAGTCCTGGAGCGACCGGAGCTGAGAAAGGTCGTGTTTGCCCGTCTCGTCCACCACGGCATACTGGAAGCCCCAGCCGACACCGGTCGCATCGGGCCCCAAAAGCGGCGTGACGCCCGCAGGAAGCTTCCCCTGCACGCCCTGCAGGTATTCGAGCACGCGGCTCCGGGCCCAGTAGATGTCGGTCCCGTCCTCGAAGATGACGTAGACGAAGGAGAGACCGAGGAAGGACTTGCCGCGCACGGTCCGCACCTTGGGCGCGGCGAGGAGCGACGACACGATGGGATAGGTGATCTGGTCCTCCACCAGGTCCGGGCTCCTGCCCTGCCACTCGGTGAAGACGATCACCTGCACATCCGACAGGTCCGGGATCGCGTCCAGCGGCGTATGGTAGACCGCCCAGATGCCCCATGCCACAAGGAAGGCCGTGATGAGGAAGACGAAGAACTTGTTGCGAGCGGACAGCTCGATGATCTTTGCTAACATAGTTCGATCCTGAGCAAGACAAACCCGATAATCACTGTTTGAACCGGGAAGACGCGAAGAGCGCTAGGAGTTCTCGATTCAGACCTCAATCCAGATTCCCTTCGCGTTCTTTGCGCCTAGCGGTAAAGCTGTAAATCCTGTCTCTTTCTACTGTCCCGTCTGCAGCTGGCTTTCGGAGTCGATCAGGAAGTTGCCCGAGGTCACGACCTTCTCGCCTTTCCGGATGCCCTTCAGGACCTCGACGTAGTTCTCGCCCCGGAGGCCGAGCTTGACGACCCGCATCTCGTAGGTGCCGGGCTTCTTCTCCACATAGACGATCTGGCGCGTGCCAGAGTCGAGCACCGCTTCAGCGGGGATGACGAGCCGCTCGCCGGAGGAGACCATGATCTCCACGTTGGCGAACATGTCGGGCTTGAGCGTGAGGCCCGGGTTCTGCACGGTGATCCGCACTTTCACCGTCCGCGTCATGGGGTCCAGCACCGGGTAGATGTAGTTCACCTTGGCGTGGAACGTCTCGCCCGTGGCGTAGGGCAGGGTTACCCGCGCCGTCTGGCCCACCTTGACCAGCGGCACCTCGTACTCATAGACGTCGGCCACGATCCAGACCGTCGAGAGGTCGGCGATCTTGTAGAGGTTCATTCCCGGCGAGATGTAGGCTCCGTCGAGCACCATCTTCTCCAGGACGATGCCGTTCTGCGGCGCGTTGATCGTCATCTCGGTCCGGGGCTTCCCTGTCTTTTCGAGCTCGGCGATCTGCTGGTCGCTGATGTCCCAGAGCTGGAGGCGTCGGCGTGCCGATTCCACAAGCGTCTGCTGCGAAGCGTTCACCTCGGCGAGCCCCCCGTAGACCGACCCCGTGGACCGGGACCGGAGGGCGATGAGGTATTCCTCCTGGGCGGTGACGAGGTCCGGGCTGTAGAGCGACAGGAGCGGCTGGCCCTGCACGACCTCCTTGCCGGTGTAATCAACGAAAAGCTTCTTCACCCATCCCGCAACCTTGGTGTTCACGTAGGCAAGCCGGGTCTCGTCCACCTCCACCTTGCCCACCGTCCTGATCTGCTTGTCCAGAGAGCGCAGGGTTGCCACCGCGGTCCGGACGCCGATGAGCTGGCGTTTCTCGGGAGAGATGGTGATGGACTGGGCCTCTTCAGGAACCGTCTGTTCCTGGCTGGCCGCCGGGGCTGTCTTCGCTGGTGCGCCATGTCCTGCGTGTCCTGCGTGGTCCTGGGCGAACGCCGGTGTGCTTACCGCCAGGAATGAAGTCACGGTGACGAGCATTGTGAGAAGATTTGAACTTTGAATAATGCTGAACTTTGAACTTTTCATTTGTTCTCTTCCCCCGTCATCTCGCTGATCATCGCCAGGGTCTTGTGCAGGTTCACCAGTTCCTCCTGCTCCATGAGCTGGTACTTGAGCAGCAGGTTCTCGCTGTCCAGCAGAGACAGGAAATCGGTCTTTCCCACCTGGTAGTTCGACGTCGCCGACTTGAGCGAAAGCCGCGCCTGGGGGATGATGCCCGTTTCGTACAGGTTCAGGTGGTGCTCCGACGTCTTCGCCGTTGCATAGAGATCGCGCACCCGTGCCATGACCATGAGCTTCGCCGACTCCAGGTCATACCGCGCCGAGCTGAGCTCGGCATTCGACGCCCGAACCCCCGTGGACTTGTTCCAGAAGTAGAGCGGGACCTTGAACATGACGCTCGCCTGCCACACATCGGGCAGCTGGCCGCGAAAGAACCATCCGCCGGAGACGACCATGTCGGGCAGGTACTCCTTCTTGCTCGACGACACCTCGAACTCGCCCTGCTCAACCATCAGCTGTTTGCCTGCGAGCGCCGGCGAATGGGCAGTCACCATGGATGCCAGTTCGTCGGCGCTCCTGGTGAGCGTGACCAGCGGAAGTTCCGCGGGCCTGCCGAGCGGTGCCATCGGGTCGCGGCCCGTGAGGCTGTTGATCATGGCGGCCTGGGTTTCCTTCTTCCGCTCCTCCTCTGCCAGCCGGTCGAGCAGCATCGAGACCTCGAGCTGGGAACGGAGCACGTCCTGCTGGGTGCCCTGGCCCGTGGTGTACCGCGTCTCGGCGATGCGCTGGAAGTTCTTCATGAGGTCCTTGGTCTCGGAGAGGATCTCCGAAGACCGGTAGGCCAGGTAGTAGTCGTAGTAGGCGCTCCGGAGGTTCGAGAGGATGCGGTACTTCGTCTCCCGCGCGCCCTCATGCTCCCGCTCAGCCCGCTTCGCTGCCGCCCTGCCCATGGTGGAAAGCTTGCCGGGAAAGGGGACCTCCTGGCTGAACACCGCTCCCTGCATGCTCATCGGTGTCTGCGCACCGCCCACCGTCCACTGGAAGGGGGAACCCTCGTTCTGGACCATGTAGCCGATCATGGGGTCTGGCATGGCCGAGGCAAGCGACCGCCTCTCGTCAGCGGATTCGGCCCGCTTCTCCGCCATGCGGATCTCGGGATTGTTCCTGAGCGCCTCCTGCTCCAGGTCCTGCAGGGTCACCAGG
>JBAIYC010000070.1:0-1624 GCA_037916085.1 Nitrospirota bacterium
TGGGCAGCCGCGCGCTCGAAGTCGGTGAGCTTGAGGTTGTTGAACCACCTGGCGAGCTCCTCCACCGGCATGGCCGAGGCCTTCGCGATATCGAGGCCGCCCACTTTGACGATGAGCGCCTCGGGCCGGAGCCGTATGCCCCTGCAGACCGGACAGGTAGCGGCGCTCCGGTAGCGGCTGAGAAACACCCGCACATGGAGTTTGTAGCGCTTGCCCTGGAGGTACGCGAAGAACGCGTCGATCCCTTCGAAGTGCTCCGTTCCCTTGAAGAGCTTCTCCCGGTGGGCCTTCGGGAGGTCCTCCCAGGGGACGCTCGTGTCGATCCCGGCACGCTTCGCTCCCGAGAGCATCTGGCGCATCCACCACCGGGAGGACGCCTTCGTCCAGGGCTCGACGGCGCCGTCCTCGAGGCTCAGGAGCTTGTCGGGGACGATCAGGTCCTCGTCATAGCGAAGAACGTTTCCGAAGCCGTTGCATTCCTTGCAGGCGCCTGTGGGATGGTTGAAAGAGAAGAGAAGGGGCTGCGGAGGTTCGTACTTCGTCCCGCAGGAGGAGCACCGGAGTTCCTCGCTGAAGACACGCTCCGCTTCCTCCAGGAGCTCCACATGCACTTCTCCCTTTCCTTCGCGGAGGGCGGTCTCCAGGCTTTCGACGAGCCGCGGTCGGGAGCCGGGGCTTACGACGAGGCGGTCAAGAAGCACGAAGAGCTCGGTCAGGTCAGTTCGGGACGGGTCGACATTTGCGGTCTCAACGATCTCCCTACCGAGTCTGATTCTCACGAAGCCCTTGCTCTGAAGCTCCATCAGGATCGCGCCGAGGCTGCCTTGCGTAACAGGAATGCTGAAGAGGATGTAGATCCGCTTCTCAGCATGGTCGCGCAGAAGCTGGTCGGCAATTGAGCCGGGATGGGAGCGTTTCACCTCCGTCCCGTCCCTGGGGCAGATGATCTTCCCGACCTTTGCATAGAGAAGCCGAAGGTAGTCGTAGATCTCGGACACGGTCCCGACGGTCGAACGCGACGTCCTGACCGGGTTCCGCTGCTCCAGAGCTATAGCCGGCCGCACGTTCCTGAGGTCGTCCACGTCGGGCCGGTCGAGCTTTTCGAGGAACATCTGCGCGTAAGTGGAGAGTGACTCGATGTAGCGCCACTGTCCCTCGGCGAATACCGTGTCGAATGCCAGGGAGGACTTGCCCGAGCCCGACAGGCCGGTGACCACCGTCACGGCGTCGTGCGGGATCCTGAGGCTCACGTTCTTCAGGTTGTTCTGACGCGCGCCCTCTATGATGAGTTCGGACTTCATGGGGATATCCACTTACTTTACCACGGCGGGGAAGAAGAAGGAAGAGAGGGACTTTGTTCTTGCCGTTTATCGGTGTCCTGCTTCATTAGATTCCAGCACAGTACTCGAGGAGGCATCAATGTTTTTGTACGAAGAAGGAAGCGCGTGCCAGAATATAAATAGTGATGGTGACAGACTCAGGCCACATACTGCCGAGAACGAGAGATTATTCGTTGTCCTCAAACAATTGCATTCTATTCTTCGTTTCCCAGGAATGAACCCAGACATATTGATAGAGACTTGCGGATACTAAAATGCCCCAAAAGAAACCAGGGATAATATTT
>JBAIYC010000071.1:0-2229 GCA_037916085.1 Nitrospirota bacterium
TTCGAAGGCTCGCTCCTCGGCATGAATGCCCTGTCGCTCCTGGAGGACATGAAGGCCTCTCTCCTGATGGTCGAGCCTTGGCGCGGGGAGGTCACGGCCGATTCGCTCTTCGGCGCGGCAAAGCTCCTGGGCGCCCGCTTCGGCGGAGCCGTGATCAACAAAGTGCCGGTGAACACCATGGATCACGTCAACGGCACTGTGCGGCCCTTTCTGGAGAAAAAGGGGGTGAAGGTTTTCGGTGTTTTCGCCCGCGACCGTGAGCTCGAGGCCGTGACCGTCCGTCAGCTGAATGAAATATTGCACGGCAAAGTGCTCTGCTGCGAATCATGGCTTGATGAGTACGTGGAAAACTATTTGATCGGGGCCATGGACGTTGACAGCGCCCTCAATTACTTCCGGAGAACCCCCAACAAGGCGGTGATCACCGGAGCACACCGCTCCGACATCCAGCTTGCCGCCATGGAAACGTCGACCAAATGCATCATTCTCACCGGCGGGCTCCCGACGAACGATGTGGTCATCGGCAAAGCCCAGGCCAAGGGGATTCCAATCATCTCCGTCGCGGACGATACGTTCACCACGATCGACAAGATCGAGATCAGCATGGGCAAGACGAGCATTCGCGAAAGGAGGAAGGTCGAGCGGGTGAAGGAGCTTATGGACACCGGTTTTGATATGAAGCGGTTTCTGAAAAGCGTGAAATAATTTTTCACCGCAGAGAACGCAGAGGAAAGCTAACGGAACAGCTGCGTTATTGTTGATGAGACATTGTCCTTGATTTCTCTGCGATCATCTGCACAAATCCGTGCCAAAAAGTTTTTTCTCTGCGACCTCCGCGGTTAAACAAGGAGTTTCCATGACCGAAAAATCGATCATTATTATCGGCGGCGGGATCGCCGGGCTCTCGGCTGGATGCTACGCCCGGATGAACGGCTTCTCCGCGCGCATCTTCGAAATGCACAAGAAAAA
This sequence comes from Nitrospirota bacterium, assembly GCA_037916085.1. GTDB lineage: Bacteria > Nitrospirota > UBA9217 > UBA9217 > UBA9217 > JAKAHZ01. The sequence continues at coordinate 970 of JBAIYC010000071.1, forward strand.
GCCGGGCGGGCTCTGCACGAGCTGGAAGCGGCAGGGCTATACCGTGAACGGCTGCATTCACTGGCTGATAGGGTCCTCGCCGAAGGACCGGTATTACCGCCTCTGGGAGGAACTCGGCGCTGTGCAGGGAAGGGAATTCGTCTACCAGGAGGAGTACGGCCGCATCGAGGCAGGGAAGGGACAGCGGTTTGTCGTTTACTCGGACATCGACCGCCTCGAAAGGGAAATGAAGCGGATCTCGCCCGAAGACAGCGCGGTCATCGATGAGTTCATCGCCGCGGTCCGTCGCTGTACGCGCTTCACGATCCCCTGGGAGAAGGCCCCGGAGGTGTCCACACTCTTTGATAGGCTCCGGCTGATCGTGACGCAGTTTCCCGCCCTTCGTCTGCTCTCCCGATGGAACAGGGTTTCGCTCAGGGAATTCGGCGGGCGGTTCAAAAACCCTCTTCTCCGAGAGGCCTTCCCCCTGCTCTTTATGCCTGACTTTCCCGTGTCTTTTATCCTCATGGTGTTCGCCTGGATGCACAACAAGGCAGCGGGATATCCCGTGGGGGGATCGCTGGAGTTCTCCCGGGCAATCGAGAAACGATATCTCGACCTCGGTGGAGAGATCGCGTACAAGGCGAAGGTTGCTAAGATACTGACGGAGAATGATAGGGCCGTGGGCGTGAGGCTCGATGATGGGACCGAGCATCGGGCAGATTATGTCATCTCGGCAGCGGACGGCCATGCAACGATTTTCGAGATGCTTGAAGGCCGCTATGTCGACGATACGATCCGCGGTTATTACGAGAAGCTGGTTCCCTTTCCGCCGCTCATGTATATTGCGCTCGGCGTGAACCGTTCATTCAGCGATGTGCCCCCCTCTGCCGGCGGAACCGCCATCAGACTGGACCGGCCCATCTTAGTCGGAGGCGTTGAGCAGCAGTACATCGCATTTCAAGTTTATAACTTCGACCCCACGCTTGCGCCTGCAGGAAAGACGCTTGTGACCCTTCTGATCCCGACGGATTATGAGTACTGGAGCGCGCTGAAGCAGAACGACGAACGATATAAGGCCGAGAAGGAGAAGATTGCCTATGAGGTGATCGGGATACTTGAGCGGCGGTTTCCCGGCCTGGCTTCGCAGGTCGAGATGCGCGATGTGGCCTCGCCCACGACCTTTGTACGCTACACCGGTAACTGGAAAGGGAGTTTCGAAGGCTGGCAGGTTACGCCTTGGACCTGGACTCTGGGCAAGGTCATGAAGAAGAACCTGCC
>JBAIYC010000072.1:0-1562 GCA_037916085.1 Nitrospirota bacterium
ATCTCACCTTTGTTTTCCTCGCGTCCCTAGCGCCTTCGCGGTTAAAGGCTCCGTCTTTGCGACAGAGAACGGTCTTGATTCTGGCTTCGCTCTTCCCTGCACACTCTGCGGTCGCCTCGAGGCCCTCCTTTTGGTTGCGCCTTTGATCATGTCTTTGATCTCCTTTGCGACCTTTGCGTGCCTTGCGAGAAACCGCCTTTGACTTGCTCCATCTTCTCCGCGACCTCTGCGTCTCCGCTGGCTCTGCGAGAGACCGATTTGCTTTGCCCCTCCCTTCTGCAGTTCGAACGCCGTTCTACTGCGCGCTGTCCGCCCAGAAATCCCTTGACGCTTCTCCGGCCCGCCTGTTATAGTCTGATTATGAAGCACAAGATCACCTTCCTTCCCGATAACGTCACGATCGACGCCGATGCCGGCACGAGCCTCTTCAAGGCGACAAAGGCCGCGGGCGTCTATGTCCTCTCGTCCTGCGGCGGCAAGGGCAACTGCGGAAAATGCAAGGTCGTGGTCAAGAGCGGGGGCGTCGACCGGGGCAAGTCCGACGCGTATCTGACCAGCGAGGAAAAACAGCGCGGCTACGTCCTCGCCTGCCTTAGCCACGTTGCGGGCGACCTTCTGGTGGAGATCCCTCCCGAATCGCGCATGCAGGCGAAGCACAAGATCGCCACCGGAGCGAACACCGATGTCCTGATCAAGCTCATGCGGGAGGCGGGAGGATGCCTCGATTCGCGCATGATGCGCGTCTACATGGAGCTGAAGCCTCCGACACTGGACGACAACATCTCCGATTTCGAGCGCATCCGGCGGGCGCTCGACGAGCGCGGGTTCGACGCGGACCACCTGCACATGAACCACACGGTCCTGAAGAAGCTCGCCCGCGTCCTTCGGGAGGCCAGCTGGAAGGTCACGGTCTCGCTCTTCGGCACCAGCGACGTCACCGAGATCCTGGACATCTTCCCGGGCAACACGACGAAGCAGCGCTACGGCGCCGCCGTGGACATCGGCACCACGACCATCGTCGTGTACCTCGTGGACATGCAGAACGGCCACATCGTGGGCACCGCGTCGTCCTACAATCCCCAGGTGAAGTGCGGCGATGACGTGATCACACGCATCGTCTATGCTACCGAGAAGAACGGGCTGCAGGAGCTCCAGCAGCTTGCCGCGGGCAACATCAGTTCCATGCTGATCGAGCTGGCCAACAAGAACAACATTTCGGCGGGCATGATCGACTATATCGTCGTTGCCGGGAACACGACGATGAACCACCTGTTCTACGGCATCAATCCCCAGTACATCCGCGAAGAGCCCTACATCCCCACGGCGGCATCCCTGCCGCTCATACGCGGCAAGAACGTGGGTCTTGCCATCGACCCCCAGGCGGTGGTCTATGCCATGCCGAACGTGGCCAGCTACGTGGGCGGCGACATCACGGCGGGCGTGCTGGTGTCGCAGATGCACAAGCAGGACAAGGTCTCCCTCTTCATCGACGTGGGCACGAACGGCGAGATCGTCCTCGGGAACAAGGAGTGGCTCGTGACCGCGGCGTGCTCCGCCGGGCC
>JBAIYC010000073.1:0-5015 GCA_037916085.1 Nitrospirota bacterium
TATACAGGGGAAATCCACCGCTCAGTGTATAGAAAACACCGGCAAAAGGAGTCGAACCAGTTGTATTTCCTGTGGAAAAATCATGCTTGCTCCCGATGATCGTCGCTGAATAGGACGGACCAGACAAGAGCAGCACAGATACCAGGACCGAAACGAACAAAGCAATATTTTTTTTCCATAACATAATATTTACTCCTTATTATTCATGTACTTAAGTCAATTTATGGCTGATAAAAAAAAGGGCGCAAAACACCTTATCGGCAAACATGCAATATGCGTACCTTCAGTCTTATATAAAACAATTTAACAAATCCGATATTTACAAGTACTAATATGCTTGTTTACACGGAAAATCGATTTGATTGAGTGCTTGTGCTCAATTCTATTGTTGGATTCCGAGCATTCCAAGCGGACGATTTCGCAGGCTTATCTTGACCTGCCCCGGTCTCGGAGTCCGAGGCGAAGGAGGAAGGAAAAAGGATAGAGCACTACGCCAACTGCGACGATCATGAGCCCGATCGAGAACCACGGGAGAAAGGGGTCCCGCACGGCCTCAACGATGACCCAGTCCGAGGGTGAAAAGAACGAAATCATCATGTCCCCGTCGAAGGAGAGCCCGCTCTCCGTCTCTTCCCTCGCAAGAACGCGGTCTCCCTGCGCGATCTCGACCAGGTAGCGGGGCCGCTCCAGATCGTAGGTCCGCGCCGTTTCCCGGCCTTTCTTCATGATCCCCGTGGGAACCACGCTGAGATAGAACTTATATGGTTGGCCGGGAATCGAGAAAGTATCCGCGGTTCCGAAAGGAACAAGGCGAAGCGCCGTATACCCGCGCCAAAGTACCTCCCCGTTCTTTTGCAGCTCGATACCGGGCCCCAGCCCGAACGTCAGGACATGCAGATAGCTTCGCCCCACCCTGCGGGGTGGAAAGGCTCCAATCTCGTGCTGCATGCCGTCACGTCCCACGATCGTGATTCCCGGTTCGTAATCGAAGATCTTCGCTTCATCAGACCGGAGCGCCCGCTTGCTCATCGCCGGCTGGACTTTGACGATGCGGAAAAGCTCCCCTTCCCAGGGCAGTTCGATCGGATCCCCCTCGCCCAGGGGCTGGGTCCACTGATGCTGCCGGAAATTGAGGCTCAGGAAGAAGGCGGCGAGCGTAAGGATGAGACCGATGAGGAGAGGCAGCCGCAGCGACAGAAGAAGCCAGCGGCCGCGCATCTTCCTGACGCTCTCGGAGATCCGAAGGACCACGTTGGCCAGGAAGAGCAGAAAGAAGGCCCGGAAGAACATGTTCGAGGAGAGATGATCGACATATCGTGAAAAGGCCTCGCCCATCCAGACCGCCATGGTAAGATAGTACAGGACGAACAGGCCTAGCAGCCATACGGTGAGTGTTGAGGAACGAAGGAACGCGCTGACCTTCCCGAGGATCCGGCTCATCGTTGCCCCTCCCCGACCTGCTTCGACTGGATGAGCAAGCTCTTCTTCCGGATATCCTCCAGGGTGATACGCACTTCCTTGTCCGTGATGAGTGGTTCCAGCGGGATCGGATTGCATCCGCCGGGGCTCCCCACCGATGCCAGGGGAATCGGTGTCTTGCAATAGAGGCAGACCACGTGCTCCTTCGTCTGACCGTACCCGTCCGGGGCGCAAATCTCGCAGGCGTCCAGACAGACGCCCAGCGTGCCGTCGGGTTTCTTCAGGATCAATATGCGGATGTTCTTTTCCTCCACCGCGACCGCGAACTTATGCATCATGCCGTCTCGCAGGTCATCGAGCGGAGACTGCAGAGGAATAGCGACCACCCCGTCTTCGGCAACAACCTGGCGCGCACTGGGAATATAGAGGGGATTCAGCGACTCTCCCTTTTGCTGGAACCAGAGGCCCAGAATGAAAACGAAGAAGACCAGCACCGGCAGCGACCGCTGAAAACGCAGATCACGGACAGCCTTGATCCAAATGCGCTTCCGGGCCGATGTCTGCCGGTCTGCCGGAACGGTGATGGGAGCGGAGAAATGTTTGCGCATGAAGAGCAGGAGCGGCAGAGCCAGCAGAATAAGCGAAAGCCACATTCCCGCTGACTCTCCGAATAGTACGCCGATGAAGTTCCATGTCGTCATTGCCAAGATAGGATGGTCGGGCACGAGCAACATCACGAAGACCTGGTGGACCACGTCGTGCACGAACTTCATGAGCCCGGCCTTTACCGAAGGGATCAGGGACAGTTCGGCGAAGCCCTGCACGCCCCCGGCGACCAGCTTCACCAGCGCGAGCACGATCAGCACCTGAGGCAGATCGATCATCGCCGAGAGGTCCGGCCGGTACCGCCGGGAGACCCCGTATACCAGAGCGATGGCCCCCCCGAACCCCGCAGCTGCGGCAAGAAAGAGCGGCCTGCCCGTTCCAGCCATGACCGAGACGTCGCTGATGAAGAGCGAGGACCCCGCCATATCGGGAGCGAAATAGAGGATGACGAGAAGGGTTGTGGCCGGAATCAGCACGATGTGCGCTTGCGCGGTCCTGGCGAGCGGACCGAGCAGGTCCGTTCCTGTCGCGTGAAAGAGCGCCCCGATCGAGAAGAGAAAGAAGAGGCCGAAGACGTAGCCGATCAGGCGAACGATCGAATCGCGGACCTCAGGAGAGACAGGCAGGGTCATCACGCCGAAGGAAGCAAGAAATACGGCGATGAGCCCTGCAAAGAGAGGCCCCCGGAGATGCTGCCGTCCGGACTGCTCAAGGTAGGAAAGCATGAGGAAGACGCAGAAGGAGAGTTTGAGGCCCTCCTTCGCGCCGACGGCCAGCACTTCAAGAACGAGCCGGTCCATCCGCGACGATCCTCCCGTCCTCCATCGAGATGACCCGCTGTCCCCAGGGGGACACGAACGGGTCATGGGTCACGACCACGACCGTGAACCGTTTCTGGCCGTGCAGGTCCCGGAGGAGCTCGAGGATGTTCTTCGTGTTCGTCCGGTCGAGGTTTCCCGTCGGCTCGTCAGCCAGCAGAAGCGCCGGATCGTTGATGAGCGCCCGGGCTATGCAGACGCGTTGCTGTTCGCCGCCGGAGAGCTGCGAGGGCCGGTGATGCAGGCGATGGCCGAGCCCTACCCGACGAAGCGCCTCTTGCGCCTCGGTGCGCTCCGGAATGCTGTGGAAATACTGCGCCAGCATAACATTCTCCGTTGCGTCGAGATAAGGGATGAGATGGGACTGCTGGAACACGAAACCGATGGTCTCGCGCCGGAACCGGGCAAGGCCGTCCTCGGAAAGCGCGTTGATGTCAGCGTCGTTGATCGAAACCGTCCCGGCGGTGGGCCGGTCCAGGCCGCCCAGGATGTTGAGCAGCGTGCTCTTTCCCGAACCCGAAGGCCCCATGATGCTCACCCACTCGCCGTTCTCGATGCTGCAGTCGACGCCGCTCAGGGCACGTGTGGTCTCGTACTCCTTGGCTATCCCGCGCAATTCAATGAATGACATAGTAGTGGAGCCTCCACCGGCGGGAGCCGGTGGCTCCCCTCGGCAACGCGACCTCCCGCAACCTTCAGCATTCCTCCTCCGGCAGGAGCCGGGGGATTCCATGTCGCAGGGATTGACTCCGCTCTCCGGATACTGTTGCAGGCAAAGCTGGAGCTTCTCCTGCCTCTCCTATTCTCCTCTAAGGATCTTCGCGGGAACGACCTTCATGGCGTCGCGGACGGGCACGGCCGTAGCCAGAACAGCGATGCCCACGCCCAGGAGAAATGCTCCGGGGACCGTCAGCGCGTTGACTGCAACGAAGGACCCGAAGGCCGTCCGGGAGACCGCCTCGGCGGCAATGACTCCCGCGAGGCAGCCCGTCACCGAACCGGCGAGACCGGCCAGAGCCGCCTCAGACATGAAGAACCGCCGGATATCGGCCGGTGTCGCTCCGATAGCTTTCATCAGGCCGATCTCCTCCATGCGCTCGATCACCGTGGCAGCCATGGTGCTCCCCAGCGCGACCGCGGCCGAGAACAGGACCACTGCCGTAACGAGCAGCATGAGCAGCTGCATCCGGCTGAGGATGCGTTCTTCGGCGACCGCAACCTGCCGGAGCGTCTTTATCTCGAGCTCGGGCCAGCGCGACCGGATCGTCTCTGCCACTTCCCGGAGGTGCGCCGTGTCGGCGTTCAGGAGAACGGCGCTCACCCCGCCCGTTCCCAGGAGGTGCTGCGCAGCACCCAGCGGCATCATCACCGCGTTGTCATCCTCCGACCCCTTCTCGAAGAGCGCCGTCACGCGGAATTCCCCGGCGGGCTCGGTGAAGCGGACGCGCTCGCCCGGCGTCGCTTTCAAAGCGCCGCGAAGGCCCGCTCCGATCATGAGCTCGTCCGTCCCCCGCGGCAGCGTTCCCTGCAGCCGGTAGCCGGTCATCTTCTGCGGTTCCGCACCGATGATCTCGATGGACACGCCGTTGACCACGGCGGTCCCGTACAGCTGCACCATGGTGTCCTTCACGGCAGGCGAGACGGTCCGGATGCCGTCCGCGACGCCCGGATCGATGAAGTGGCCGTCCTGGCGCGTCACGATCATGTTGGCGCCATACTGCTTCAGTTCGGCTCCGATCTTTTCGCGCACCCCGAGCGAAAGGGTGACGAGTGCCGTCACCACGGCAACGGAGAGCATCACCGCGGAGGACGCGATCAGGAAGCGGCCCCGGCGCTGTGCAAGGGACCGTCCCATGAAATATCGGAACCAGCTGTTCATGTCAATGAGAATCCAACCAAGAAGCGAAATGCTTCCGCACCTTACCCGCCCTTCAGGACGATGGCCGGCCGGATGCGGAGCGCCCTCCGGACCGGAAGGTACACGCCGAGCAGGCAGATAGACTCCGCGACGCCAAGGCTGATCGGCAGCAGGATTCCCTTCTGCTGGAACGCCGTGCCGAACACCTGGTAGCCGAGATAGCCCGAGATCAAGAGCGACAGCAGGTATCCCAGCACGCCTCCCGTCAGCCCGATCAGAACCGCCTGGGAAAGGAAGACCCTCGCGGTCTGGAG
>JBAIYC010000074.1:0-17275 GCA_037916085.1 Nitrospirota bacterium
GAGAAGCGCTGGAAGGTCCTCGAGATCATCGAGAAGGCCCATTAGCCTGCCTCAGGATCAAGAAATCGAGCTCGAAGAGAAGGTACTAAGCCATGATTCAGCAGCAGACGGTTCTGGACGTAGCCGACAACTCAGGCGCGAAAAAGGTCATGTGCATCAAGGTGCTGGGCGGCACCCGCAGGCGGTATGCCACCCTGGGTGATGTGATCGTCGTGGCCATCAAGATGGCGATCCCCGACGGCCAGGTGAAGAAGGGGACGGTGGCAAAGGCTGTGGTGGTGCGGACCGCCAAGGAAGTGCGCCGCCCTGACGGCTCCTATATCAAGTTCGACCGGAACGCAGCGGTGCTCATTAACAACTCGAACGAACCCATCGGGACACGCATCTTCGGTCCCGTGGCGCGTGAACTTCGGAAGAAGAACTTCATGAAGATCATCTCGCTCGCGCCGGAAGTGCTGTAAGGTCACTAGTGAAACAGAACAAGATTTTCTAACGAGAGCAGGAAAGAACGATGCAGATCAAGAAGAACGACACAGTGTTGGTGACGACGGGGAAGGAAAAGGGAAAACGGGGCCGCGTGATCGCCGTTTACCCCAGGGAGAATCGCGTTCTCATCGAAAAGCTCAACATGATCAAGCGGCACACGAAGCCCAATCAGCAGCTGCGTCAGGGCGGGATTGTTGAGAAAGAGTCGCCAATCTCCGCGTCGAACGTCCGACTGGTGTGCAGCAAGTGTGACAAGCCGACCAGCGTCTCCCGGAAGGCTCAGGGTGACGGGAGCCGCGTGCGGGTATGCAACACCTGCGAAGCGACTCTCGAATAAGGGTGTCAGGAAAGCGACCTATGGCAGATAAGAAAGAGAAGGCTAAAGAGAGCAAGGGCGGGGACAAGAAGCCGGCTGCGAAGGCAGCACCGGTAAAGGCAAAAGCGGCAGCCCCGGAGGGAAAGAAGGAAGCGAAGTCCGCTCCCAAGGAGACGGTGAAGGCTCCGATTCCCCGTCTGAAAGAGCGGTACCAGAAAGATGTGGTACCGTCCCTGATGAAGCAGTTCAGCTATCGCAATCCAATGCAGGTGCCGCGGCTTGTGAAGGTGGTCCTGAACATGGGGATGGGCGAGGCCATCACGAATGCGAAGGCGCTCGATCATGCTGTGGACGAGCTGCAGAAGATATGCGGCCAGCATGCCGTCGTGACCCGTGCAAAGAAGTCGATCGCAACATTCAAGCTTCGCGAAGGCATGCCGATCGGCGCCATGGTAACGCTGCGGAGGGAACGGATGTACGAGTTCCTGGACCGGTTTATCAGCGCGGCGCTGCCCCGCATCAGGGATTTCAAGGGTGTTCCGTCGAAGTCCTTTGACGGCAGAGGCAACTACTCCGTCGGCATCAAGGAACAGGTCATTTTCCCGGAGATCGAGATCGACAAGGTCGATACGATCCACGGTCTCGATATCACGATCGTCACGACGGCAAAGACCGACGAAGAAGGCCGGGCACTGCTCGGATATCTAGGCATGCCGTTCAGAAAGTAGGCTGGAGGAACCATGGCAAAGAAGTCGCTGATCGCAAAAGCGAAGCGGGCGCCGAAATTCAAGGTGCGCACCTACCATCGCTGCCCGCTTTGCGGCAGGTCCCGGGGATATCTCAGGAAGTTCGACATGTGCCGCATCTGTTTCCGTAACCGGTCGCTCCGGGGCGAGATCCCGGGCGTTGTGAAGGCCAGTTGGTAATTGAGAGGGGTTTGAACCGATGATGACCGATCCGATCGCGGATATGCTCACGCGCATCCGCAACGCCAGCAAAGCAAAACTCGAGAAAGTTGATATTCCGTCGTCCAAGCTCAAACTCGAGATCGCGAAGATCCTGAAGGACGAGGGCTATATCAAGAACCTCAAGATGGTGAAGGACCGGCGACAGGGCGTGATCCGGATCTATCTCAAGTATACGGATGAAGAGAGCCCCGTGATCCAGGGTCTCCGCCGCGTCAGCCGGCCTGGGTGCCGGGTCTATGTCGGCAATGCCACGATCCCCAAGGTCATGGGCGGGATGGGCACGGCAATTCTTTCCACGCCTCGTGGTGTGCAGACCGGAAAACAGGCGAAGAAGGACAATGTAGGCGGAGAAGTGCTCTGCCACATCTGGTAGGGGAGCAGCAAGCGACCGTTCCAAAGAACTGAGGAGCCAATTGTATGTCAAGGGTTGGTAAGAAACCGATTGATATCCCGTCCGGCGTCGATGCGAAGATCGAGGCTGGCAAGATCACCATCAAGGGCCCTCTCGGCGAAATGAGCCAGAGTCTGAACCAGAACCTTACGGTCAAGAAGATCGAGGGCAAACTGACGGTCGAGCGGCAGTCGGATGCGAAGATCTACCGCGAGTTGCACGGCCTGACGCGGAACCTCATCGCAAACATGGTGACCGGGGTCAGCAAGGGCTACGAGAAGACCCTCGATATTTCGGGCGTTGGCTTCAAGGCGGCTGTTGCGCAGAAGACGAACCTGATGTTCACGCTGGGATTCTCCCATCCCGTTGTTTTCCCGCTTCCGAAAGGCATCACGGCAACGGTGGATGCCAAGCAGACGCAGGTGGTGATCAAGGGCTTTGACAAGCAGCTGGTCGGGCAGATGGCGGCCAACATCCGCGGCCTGAAGCGTCCGGAACCCTACAAGGGGAAGGGCATCAAGTACAGTACCGAGGTCATCCACCGCAAGGAAGGCAAGGCTGGCAAGGGCGGCAAGTAACCAATTCTGATCGTGGACCCCGAACGAGGGCGGTCCGTACTGAGGAGCAGAGACGTGGCACTGAGCAAAGACCAGACAAGGCAGAGGCGGCACCAGCGGATTCGCAAGCGGCTCCAGGGAACAGGCGAGAAGCCGAGGCTCAGCGTGTACAAGAGCCTGAACAACATCTATGTGCAGCTGGTCGATGATGTTGCCGGGAAGACCATCCTTTCGGCGTCGACCCTCGAGAAGGACATCCGGTCCGCCGTGAAGCACGGCGGCAATCTCGACGCGGCAAAGAAGGTGGGCGCAAGCCTGGCGCAGAAGGCGTTGAACAAGAAGATCACAAACGTCGTGTTCGATCGCGGCGGGTACCGCTATCATGGCTGCATCAAGGCGCTTGCCGATGCGGCACGCGAGCAGGGGCTCAAGTTCTAACGAAGCGGGAAGCGGAGGCGGCTTTGGCAGAGAAATATACGAGAGAAGAAGAGGGCGAAGGCCAGGAAATCAAGGACAAGCTGGTATCGCTCAACCGCGTTGCCAAGGTGGTGAAGGGCGGAAAGCGGTTCAATTTCAGTGCGTTGGTCGTTGTCGGCGACGGCAAGGGCAAGGTGGGTGTCGGCAAGGGGAAGGCAGCCGAAGCGCCCGTTGCCATCAAGAAGGCTGTGGAGCGCGCCAAGAAGAACATGGTCGAGGTCGCGCTCAAGGGCGACACGATTCCCCACCAGGTCTTCGGGCATTACGGCGCCGGGAAGGTCCTCTTGAAGCCTGCATCGGAAGGTACGGGGCTGATCGCCGGCGGCGCATCTCGCGCAGTGCTCGAGGTCACCGGCGTGCGGAACGTGCTCTGCAAGTCCCTGGGGTCCAGCAATCCTCACAATGTCGTGAGCGCGACGATCAAGGGACTGATGCAGCTCAGAAGCGCCGACAAGGTCGCAGCGCTCCGCGGAAGAACGGTAGAGGAGCTTTCATAACCATGGCGGACACCAAGAAGATCAAAATCACCCTAGTGAAGAGCGGGATTGCACGTCCGGGAAAACACAAGGCCGTCCTCGCCGGATTGGGACTCAAGAAGCTGAACCGGGCGGTTGTCCGGCTGGACACGCCGGAGGTCCGCGGGATGATCAGCAAGGTCAGTCATCTGGTGCAGGTCGAAAACGCCTGACCAGCCATTTTATTTATCGACAGATCGGACCATACCATTTATGAAACTCGAAGAACTGAAACCAGCACCGGGTGCACGGAAGAAGGTCAAGCGGATTGGCCGCGGCGTCGGTTCGGGCCACGGCAAGACCTCGACCAAGGGACATAAGGGCCAGAAGGCCCGCTCCGGAGGCACGAAAGGAGCCGGCTTCGAAGGCGGACAGATGCCGCTTCAGCGGCGTCTTCCCAAGCGCGGGTTCACGAACATCTTCAAGAAGACCTATGCCGAGGTAAACTTGCGCGATCTCGCCGACATGAGCGGGACGGTGACGCCCGAGTCGATGGCAGAGCGGGGCTTGGTGAAGAAGCGGGATGTGAGAGCGGTGAAGATCCTCGGTATTGGCGATCTCAAGGCGGCCATTACGGTCCGCGCGCACAAGTTTAGCAAGAGCGCCATGGACAAGATTCAGGCTGCCGGCGGCAAGGCCGAGGTCATCTAGCCCGTGTTCGAGGGATTCAAGAACATATTCCGGATTCCCGAGCTGAGGAAACGCATCGTTTTCACCCTGCTGATGCTCGCGGTCTATCGCATCGGCTCGCATATCCCCACGCCGGGCGTGCGGGGAGATGCGCTCAGCCAGTATCTCCATCAGGCCGCATCGGGCCTGATGGGATTCTTCGATATGTTCTCCGGCGGGGCGCTTTCGAAGGTAACCATCTTCGCGCTCGGGATCATGCCGTATATCACGGCATCCATCGTGCTGCAGCTTCTCACGGTGGTCGTCCCGAGGCTCCAGGCGCTTGCCAAGGAAGGCGAGTCCGGTCGCAAGAAGATCACCGAGTACACGCGATATGGGACGGTCCTCATCTCTGCCTTCCAGTCCTTCTGGATGGCCGTCGGCATCGAGCGGATGGGGGAGGGCGCGTTCGTGGACTCCGCTGGATGGTCCTTCCGTATCATGACCATGATCACGCTGACCGCCGGCACGACGTTCATCATGTGGCTTGGCGAGCAGATCACCGAACGCGGAATCGGCAATGGCATATCGCTCATCATCTTCGCGGGCATCGTGGCTGGTTTCCCGCGCGCTGTGGGCAACACCTTCGGGCTCGTTCGTTCCGGGGAAATACCCTACTACCTGCTCGGAGTGATCCTGGTCCTCGTCATTGCGGTAGTGGCGGCGATTATCGTCATGGAGCGGGGCCAACGGAAGATCGCCGTGCAATACGCGCAGCGGATGGTCGGCAGACGGATCTATAAGGGGCAGAGCACGCATCTTCCCTTGAAGATCAATTCCGCGGGCGTGATCCCGCCGATCTTTGCCTCGTCGATCCTGTTGTTCCCGGCCACCATCGCAGGCTTTACGCAGGTCGGGTGGATTCAGTCCATTGCCCAGCAGCTGGCGCCGGGAAAGCTGTTGTACACGATGGTCTATGTGATCATGATCATCTTTTTCGCCTATTTCTACACGGCGATCGTGTTCAATCCGGTGGACATTGCCGAAAACCTGAAGAAGTACGGGGGCTTCATCCCGGGCATCCGGCCGGGCAAAAAGACGTCGGACTATCTGTACCGCGTTCTGACCCGGATCACGCTGGGTGGCGCGCTCTATCTTGCGGCAGTCTGTGTGCTTCCGGACATCTTTTACAAGTGGTTCAATGTTCCGTTCTATTTTGGCGGGACCTCCCTGCTCATCGTCATCGGTGTGGCGCTCGATACGGTATCTCAGGTCGAGTCCCATCTGATCCAGCGACACTACGGGGGGTTCCTGAAGGGTGTTTCGATCAAGGGGAGGAGATAGGGCCGAGAAGTTCCATGGTCATCCTCAAGTCCCTTCAGGAGATAGAGAAGATCGGCAAGGCCGGCAGGCTCGTCGCTGATGTCCTAGCCGGGCTCCGGGAGATGGTAAGACCCGGCATCAGTACTCTGCTCCTCGATGAATACGCCGAGAAGGTCATCCGCGCCGCGGGAGCGAAGCCGGCCTTCAAAGGGTACCGGGGCTATCCTCGGACGCTCTGCACGTCGGTCAACGACCAGGTCATCCACGGGATACCGGCGAAGACCGTTGTGTTGAAGCCGGGTGATATCCTGAGCATTGACGTCGGAGCGGTTGTCGATGGGTTCTACGGCGATGCGGCGATCACGGTCCCGGTCGGAAAGATATCCGAATCGGCTGAACGGCTGGTCCGGGTGACCGAGGCGGCGCTCGCTGCAGGGATCGAGGCGGCAAGACCGGGGAATCGTCTGTATGACATCTCGGCGGCAATCCAGGAACACGTCGAGGCAAGCGGATATTCGGTGGTTCGCGAATTCGTCGGTCACGGCATCGGCAGGAGCCTGCACGAGGACCCGCAGGTTCCCAACTTCGGCGAACGGGGCCGCGGTATTCGGATTCAGCCGGGCATGGTGCTTGCGATCGAGCCCATGGTGAACATGGGGGGCAGCAAGACAGTTGTCACGGAGGACCAGTGGACGGCGGTAACGGCCGATGGCAGTCTCTCGGCGCATTTCGAACATACCATTGCTGTGCAGCAAGACGGGCCGCTGATCCTGACCGCGAGGGCTAGGCCGTAGGAAGTGCCGGAGGACGATGGCGAAAGAAGATTCCATAGAGGTGCAAGGCACAGTGTTGGAGACGCTTCCCAATGCCATGTTCCGTGTGGAAATGGAGAACGGGCATAAGATTCTCGCGCACATCTCCGGCAAGATGCGAATGCACTTTATCAAGATCCTTCCGGGAGACAAAGTGACCGTGGAGCTGTCGCCCTATGATCTTACCCGGGGGAGAATAACTTATCGGTTCAAGTAGGCGGAGCCTGCGAGAGGCCGAGGAGAGAACAGGAAGCAGCCATGAAGGTACGTTCGTCAGTAAGAAAGATCTGTCCGAAGTGCAGGATCGTCCGGCGCAAGGGCATTGTGCGCGTGATCTGTGAGAACTCGCGGCACAAGCAGCGGCAGGGATAGTCTCAACCAATTCTGAAATCCGAACATCGAATATCGAGACTGCAGGATGTCTCGGACCTCGTAGCTCGAGCTTCGGATTTGCATCACAGGAGGAACTGTGGCACGTATCGCCGGAGTTGATTTACCCAAGGATAAACGGATCGAGATCTCGCTCAGGTATATCTTCGGCATCGGACCGACGACGGCCCGCCGCATCCTGGCGGAGGCCGGCATCGATCCGGCGACGAAGACCAAGGACCTGACCGAGGATGCGATCGTCAAGATCCGCGCCATCCTCGACCGCGACTACGTGGTGGAAGGAGACCTGCGCCGCGACATCACGATGCACATCAAGCGACTGATGGACACGGGCAGCTATCGCGGCCTGCGGCATCGGAAGGGCCTGCCGGTGCGCGGTCAGCGGAGCAAGACGAACGCGCGGACACGGAAGGGGCCGAAGAAATCTGCCATGGCCGGCAGGGGCAAGAAGAAGGGCCTGGCAAAGAAATAGCCATAATGACGACCCGGCCTGAACGGAGTCTCTGAAGAGGCGGGTCTGGAAGAAACGGGAGAACAAATGGCAAAGAAGGGGAAAGAAAGAAAGAATGTGGCCAACGGTGTTGCCCACATCCACGCGTCGTTCAATAATACGATCGTGACGATCACCGACACGGCGGGAAACGTCATCACCTGGTCCAGCTCCGGGAACAAGGGCTTCAAGGGTTCGCGTAAGAGCACGCCCTTTGCTTCCCAGCTTGCCGCGGAGACAGCCGCGAAGAAGGCGATCGAGCAGGGCATGAGGCAGGTCGAGGTTTTCGTGAAAGGGCCTGGTACGGGACGGGAATCCGCGATCCGGGCGATCCAGGCGGCAGGCCTCGAGATCGTTGCCATCAAGGACGTGACCCCCATCCCGCACAATGGTTGCAGGCCGCCGAAGCGGCGCCGGGTATAATGTCGAATTGGGAGTGACAGAGGAGGAAAGACTTGGCACGGTACATTGGTTCAGTCTGTAAACTCTGCCGGAGAGAGAACACAAAGCTGTTCCTCAAGGCAGAACGCTGCTACACGGATAAGTGCGCGATCGTCAGAAGAAGCTATCCGCCGGGACAGCACGGCCAGGGACGGATCAAGCTTTCGGAATACGCGGTCCAGCTCCGGGAGAAGCAGAAGATCCGCCGTCTCTACGGTGTGCTCGAACGGCAGTTCCGGGGCTATTTCGAGAAGGCCGAACGGATGAAGGGCATCACCGGCGACAATCTGCTCCAGCTTCTGGAGCGTCGGCTCGACAACGTCGCCCAGCGGATGGGTTTTGCAGGGTCGAAGAAGGAAGCGCGGCAGCTCGTTCGCCACGGCCATCTGCTCGTGAATGGCAAGAAGGTCAATATACCTTCCTATCTTCTTAAGGCGGGGGATATCGTCGAACTTCGTGAGAAGAGCAGAAACCTTGTGCAAGTCCAGCAGACGCTGGCCGCCGTGGAAAAGCGCGGATTCCCGTCCTGGCTTGAGATCGATAAGGCCCAGTTCCGAGGCAAGGTACTCGGTTTGCCGGCGCGGGATGAGTGCACCCTCCCGACGGTGAAAGAGCAGCTTGTCGTCGAACTGTATTCGAAATAGTCGCAGATATCATCGTATCCGTGGCTTCGTGCGCGACGGGATGGTCCGTCGTTCGTGTTGCCACGGTTCAGTTTTTCTCTCCAGTTTTCGGAGGAACCATGCTCAAGAAAGCAAAAGACTTCCAGATGCCCAAGAAACTTCAGTACGATCAGAAGAAGGTCACCGACACGTACGGGAAGTTCACGGCGGAACCTCTGGAACGGGGCTTCGGCACCACGCTCGGCAATTCGCTGCGCCGCGTCCTGTTGTCGTCGCTCGAAGGCTCCGCCATCACCGCCGTAAAGATTGCGGGCGTGCATCATGAATTTTCGAGCATCCCGGGCGTCGTTGAAGATACGACGGACCTCATCCTGAACCTGAAGGATATCCGGCTCAAGCTCCATACGGATAAACCGAAGATCCTCTCGCTCAAGGCGAAAGGGCCTGGCGATGTGACGGCAAAGGACATCGAGGCTGACGCAGAGGTGGAGATTCTGAACCCGGACCTACACCTGGCCACGATCGACAAGAACGGCAAGCTGGAGTTCGAGGTCCGTGCCCGGAGGGGCCGGGGGTACGTCCCGTCGGACAAGAACAAGGAACCCGGCCAACCGATCGGCCTCATTCCGATTGATGCCATCTTCTCCCCCATCCGTAAGGTGAACTTCAAGGTGGAGAACGCGCGGGTTGGCCAGGAGACGGACTATGACAAGCTGGTCCTCGAGGTATGGACGGACGGGAGCCTCCGGCCAGATGATGCTGTGGCTCATGCTGCGAAGCTGCTGAAGGACCATCTGTCCATCTTCATTCACCTGCCCGAGGAAGAGGAGGAAATGCCTCTGGCCGACGAGGAGATGAAGAAATCTCCGGATTTCAACGAGAACCTGCTGCGAAGCGTCAATGAGCTGGAGCTCTCGGTACGAGCTGCGAACTGTCTGAAGAACGCCGGCATCGAGACGATCGCGGAAATGGTCCAGAAGACCGAGAGCGAGATGCTCAAGACGAAGAACTTTGGCAGAAAATCCCTGAACGAAATCAAGGAGATCCTGAGCGGCATGGGCCTTGGTCTGGGGATGAAGGTTGACGACAAGATCGTCGCCGAGGCGCGCAGGCTTCTGGCCGAGCGGCCTGCAGAAGCATAATTTTTCCGAGCGAAGGATAGTCTATGAGACACGCATGTGCGGGAAGGCAGTTTGGCAGGAACAGCGGTCACCGGAAGGCATTGCTCAAGATGCTGGTGGCTTCACTGCTCAGGAACGAGAAGATCGAAACGACGATCGCGAGGGCGAAGGAGATCCGTCCTCTTGCGGAAAAGATGATCACGCTTGCCAAGCGGGGCGACCTGCATGCGCGCCGGCAGGCAATGAGCTTTATCCAGGACGAGGCGGTGGTCAAGGGCCTGTTCTCCGACATCGCGCCCCGGTTCACGTCCCGCGCCGGCGGGTACACCAGGATCGTGCCGACCCGGCGGCGGATGGGTGATGCCGCTCCGATGGCCGTCATCGAGCTTGTGGAACTCCAGAAACGGGAGGCGTCAGCCCCCGCAGCAGGGACCAAAAAGAAGTCCTAGCAGGTGTCATGATGTTCGGGACGATGCAGTTCCTTCCATGAGGCAAGGGGATCAACTCCTTGCCTTTTTTCTTGCGTTTACAGGCTTCTGCGATTGTGCTACTATGGAACGAGTCCTCTCGTCGGTCGCTTTCCGCATATGCACACGAAGATGGCCCACATATCCGCAAACCTCCATTCCCGTATTCGCGCAGTCCTGTCGCAGTGGTGGGGTGGCATCGGATGCCGCGTTTCGTTCTTGATGTCGGTTGCCATCTTCCTTGTGGTCACGGTCGTCGGAGCGTTCTTGCTCTGGGAGGGGAGGCGCAATCAAGAGATCGAACTTCGCAACAGGGTCTATTTCATCGGAAGCTATTTCTCCTCCCTTGCTGTCGATGACGTAGTTGCGGAAGATCGTCCTCGGCTGTACCGCAAACTGTCTCCCGCCTTCCTGTCACAGGGGAACGTTTCCAACGACCTCACCTATCTCATCGTCTACAACCGGACAGGGCATCTTCTCACCGCAAACGCCCCCCACGACCTGATCGTCCTTCCCAGAGGAGTCGTCGCCCCGTCGTTCGATACCCTCGACACATCGATGATAAAGGAGTCCAAGCCGATCTTCCGGAGCCTGGACAACGATTTCTATGAAGCGATCATGCCGGTGTTCCTCAACGAGGATACAGTCGGCTACGTCAGGGTCGGCATTTCCGGACGGAGGACCAAGGAGCAGATCGAAGATGCATCAAGAAGAGCAATTATCGTCGTTGTTCCGATCCTGTTCGTCGGTCTGCTCTTCAGCCAGATCATTGCCGCGGGCATCACCAGGCCAATCGCCCGGCTCGGATCGGCAGTTGATGAGCTGAGCAGGCAGAGCTGGAAAACGCCGATTCCGGTCGAGGGCAGGGATGAGATAGCCCGGCTTGCCACCGCCTTTAACCGGATGGCTCTGACGCTGAAACAGCGGGAAACGAGCCTTTCCCAGGGGAATCGCGACCTGTTCCTCCTGCACACGGCCGGCCTGAACCTCATGGAAAGCCTGGACGTTCGGGAGCTCATTCGAAAGATCGCCGCGCGGTCCGAGGACCTTATCCGGGCCGACACCGTGTCCATTGTCACGGTCGATCATGCGACCCGCCTGCTCCGCTATCTCGGCGTCGAGGGGGACCTCGCCCGGCAGCTCTCCGCGCAGGAGCTGCCCCTGGAAGCTGGCGGGATCTACAACTGGATGGCGAGCCACGGCACCCCGCTCCTTATTCAGGATGCACAGAAGGATTTCCGGCTTGACGGCGAGGAAATGGCTGCGCTGGGCGTCCGATCGCTCCTGTCTGTCCCTCTGTGGTCATCGAACACCATGATCGGGGTTCTGACAGCGGTCAACAAGAAGGCTGGAGAGCTCTTCACCCGGCATGATCTGCGGCTCTTCACGGTGTTCTCCAGCATTGCCGGCTCTGCGCTGCAGAATGCCTTTCTCTATTCCGATCTGAAGAACAAGATGGATGAGCTGCGGACCACGCAGCAGCAGCTGGTCCACTCCACGAAGATGGCCGCTATCGGCGAGCTTGCTGCGAACGTCGCTCATGAGATCAATAATCCGCTCACGAGCGTGCTTGGGTATACGAGCCATTTGATACGAACCCTCGATGTGCCCGAGGAACCGCTCCGGAAGCTCCGCTTGATGGAACAGGAGACGCTCCGCGTCCGCAAGATCATCAGGAACCTGCTGGACTTCTCGCGGCAGCGGGCGTCCCGGAAACAGCCCGGCGACCTGCTGCAGCCGCTCCGGGAAACGGTCTCCCTCCTCCAGGGAATCGCCGACCGGTCGTCGGTGCGGATCAACGAGGACTATCCGGAGACGCCTGTGGTCGTCAGCATGGACCACAATGAAATGAAGCAGGTCTTCATCAATATCATGAACAACGCACTCCATGCGATGTCGCAGGGAGGGGTGCTCCGGATCTCCGTGATGGCCGCCCAGGACCGGCAGGTCATGGTGGCATTCGAGGATTCGGGGCACGGCATTCCCGAGCAGCAACTGAGCAAGATCTTCGAACCGTTCTTCTCGACGAAGAACTACGGCGACGGAACAGGACTGGGGCTGTCCATCAGCGAGCGGATCGTCCAGGGTCACGGGGGCAGGATCGAGGTCGAGAGCGCCGTGGGCAGGGGATCGGTGTTCCGGATATTCCTCCCGGTTGCCGAGCAGAGCTTCGTGCGCCAGCAGTGAAGGAGGAACGCGTATGAGGGGGGCGGGGAGACCACGAACGAGACCGCTCGTACTGGCACTGATCGCACTCCTAGCCCTGCTGCTGGTGGCGGGATGCAAGAGGCAGCAGGAAGGACCGGTCGCTCGCAGATCCTTCGGTCAGCATGAGCTCCTCATCGGACTCATTCCGGAACAGAACATATTCAATCAACGGGACCGGTACCGGGCCCTGCGAACCTATCTCTCCGACCGGCTCGGCATCACGGTCAATTTTACCAGCCTCAGCAGGTACGGCAACATCATCGAACGGTTCAGTTCGGAGCGGATGGACGGGGCGTTCTTCGGGAGCTTTACTTATGCACTCGCCCGCCAGCAGCTGGGGGTGGAGCCGCTGGCCCGGCCGGTCAACCTCGACGGGACGTCGACGTACTACGGCTATATCTTCGTCCGCAAGGACAGCGGTATCCGCAGGGCCGCGGACATGCGGGGGAAGCGGTTCGCCTTTGTCGAGCATGCGACCATGGCCGGATATATATTCCCGCTGGCCTATTTCAAAGCAAGCGGGGTCTCCGATGTGCAGAACTATCTCGGCCGGAGCTTCTTCGCTGGAAGCCACGATGCGGCGATCCTTGCCGTGCTGAACCACGAGGCAGACGTCGGTGCGGCGAAGAACACGATCTATGACCAGCTTGCCAGCGAGAACCCACGGATCGAAAAGGAGCTGGTCATCCTGGCTGCTTCCGGAGTGGTTCCTCAGAACTGCCTTGCCGTGCGGAAAGATCTCGATCCTGCGTTGAAACAAGCACTGAAAGAGGCCCTCTTGAACATGGAACGGGACCAGGCGGGCGCGGAGGCCCTGCGGCGGCTCGGCGCGCGCGGTTTTCTGGAAACGACGGACGCGGACTACGCCTATGTCTATACGCTGGCCGCCCAGGTTGGCGTTGGTCTGAAGACGTACCTGTACCGGAACTAGAGACAGAAAGGAACGATGAAGAAACGGATCCTTCTGAGCTTTGTGCTGCTCCTGTCCATCTTCCTCGTTGGGAGCGTCGTCGCCGTCGTGTATATCAGCAGGACCACGGCCCGCATGGACCGGCTCATTCTGCTCCATCAGGTGGAGATCCTGCGCGAAGAACTAATCATCCATGTGCAGCAGGTCCAGACCCAGGTGTTGCGGAAACAGTTCACTGACGGAAGCGACGTTGACGTTCTTATTGCCCGTGTCCAGGAGATGGACAAGGTTATGGAATCCTGCGTGGGATGCCACCATTCCCCCGAACTGATGCAGGGCCTTCTGTCGATGCGGGACATGTCCAACGACTATAAGACGGCGATCAGTCAGCTCGTGACGACGGCCCGAGACCGCCGGGACCGTGCCCGGATCGAGCAGCGGGCGCAGTACATCGGCCAGGAGCTCATCGTCATGACCCAAGGCATGGCCTTCGCCGCAAACATCCGCCTGCAGCAAAAGACCCGGGAGACCATGGCGACGATCCGGGAGGTGCGGCGGGTCCTCATCGCAACGCTGCTCTTCGGGTTGCTCCTCGCCGTGATCATCGTCATCGTCCTCGTGCGGGGCCTGGACCAGCGCCTCCGCCGCATGCTGGACGCGACGCGCCGCATCGCCCGGGGAGACCTTCAGCACCGAGTCGAAGCGGTCGGCGGGGCCAAGGACGAGTTTAGCGAACTGGCCCAGTCCTTCAACGTCATGACCCACAACCTGCACCACTCCCAGCGGCAGTTGCTCCAGACAGCGAAACTAGCTGCGATCGGGGAACTTGCGACGAACATCGCCTACGAGGTGAACAATCCCTTGACCGGCGTGCTGGGCTACACGGGGCTCCTGCTGAAGGCCGACGACGTGCCCGAGGAACGGAAGGGGCACCTCCGGACGATCGAGCGGGAGACGCTCCGGGCGAGGGAGATCCTGAAGAACCTGCTTGACTTCTCGCGCAGGAGGCCCCCGCATCTGGTGCGGTCGGACATCACCGGCATCATCGACGACACCTTCGGCCTGGTGCGGGGCCAGGCGCGAGTGGCCGGGATCGAGATCCGGACCGAGTATCCGGTCGGCCTGCCGCCCGTCGCCGTGGACCCCGACGAGATGCGCCAGGTGTTCCTGAACCTCATCAACAATGCCTTCTTCGCCATGCCGGGCGGCGGCCTGCTGACCGTCCGCTGCGCCGCGGAGAAGGACGAGGCCGGGCGTACTTTCGTGGCGGTGAGCCTGACCGATACGGGTCACGGCATTCCGGAGGACCAACTGGACAAGATCTTCGATCCCTTCTTCACGACCCGGGCGGAGGGAGGAGGGACGGGCCTGGGGCTGTCCATCAGCTTCATGATCGTGCAGAACCACGGCGGTCGCATCGAGGTGGAGAGCACCGTCGGCGCGGGAACGACGTTCCGCGTGGTACTTCCGGCTGCAGCGCCCGAACTTGCGGGGAAGGCACACTAGCGGGAACGAGAGGGACTATGGCGGGCGAGAAGATACTGGTCGTCGACGATGAAGAAATGATCCGGGACCTCTGCAGCCACATCCTGGCAGCGGAAGGGTACGCCGTCACGGCGGCGCCGGACAGCCTCCGGGCGCTCGAGGAACTTGCCAAGGGACCGGTCGACCTGATGATCACGGATATCAAGATGCCCGGTATGGACGGTCTTGAGCTCTTCGAGCGGGCGAAGAAGGCCAAGCCTGACCTCGTCACCATCGTCATCACCGGCCACGGCACGCTGGACACGGCCATCGAATCCCTCATGCGGGGCATCGAGGGGTTCGTTCTCAAGCCCTTCACGCAGGATGAGCTGCTTGGCGCGGTCGACCGCGCAGTGACGAAGTCGCGGCTTCAGAAGGAGAACATCCGGCTGAAAGCGCTCATTCCGCTCTTCGAAATCAGCAAACTGCTCGTGACGGAGCTCGACCTTGCCAACCTGTTCAAGATCATCACGGAGGTCCTCGTGCAGGAGTTCGCCGCCGACCGCGTTTCCCTCATGCTGCTCGACGAGCCGACGGGAGCGCTCATGATCCGGGCCTCGCATGGGCTCCCGGCAGACATCGCCCTCAACGCGAAGCGCCGGCAGGGAGAAGGCGTATCGGGCCTGGTGGTCGCGAGCCGCCAGCCCTGCATCATCAGCAAAGGCAAACACCCCGACCAGGCGATCATGGCCGCGCTCAACATGGATGAGATGCCGCTTTCCTCCATGTCGGTCCCCCTTATCGGCAAGGACAAGGTCCTGGGAGTCCTGAACGTGAGCAAGTTCTCCGATCCAACCTTCACGACAAGCGATCTGCAGATCGTCGCCGTCCTGTCCAGCCAGGTCGTTGCGGCGATGGAGAACGCCGCGCTCTATGACGGTCTGCGCGAAAGCTATTTCCGCACCGTCCAGGCCCTTGTCGCCGCCGTGGAAGCGAAGGACCCGTACACGCGGTGGCATTCGACGAACGTGGCCAAGTACGCGGTGGCCATCGCGCGCGACATGGGCCTGAGCCCTTCCCAGCTCGAGGAGATCCACATCGCCGCGATCCTGCACGATGTCGGGAAGATCGGCATCAGCGAGCGGATCATCAGTAAACCCGACAACCTGAACAGCGAGGAGTACTCCATCATGAAGGACCATCCCGCCCACGGCATCCGGATCCTCGAGCCCATCGGATTCGCGCCGTCGATCATGAGCGCGATCTATCAGCATCACGAACGCTATGACGGTACCGGCTATCCCCAGGCGCTGAAGGGCGACGCGATATCGGTCCAGGCGAGGATCCTGAACGTTGCGGACACCATCGACGCCATGGTCTCCGAGCGGCCCTATCGCGGGACCATCGCGACGGAAACGGTCCTCCGGGAGCTGGAGAGGGAAGAGGGGCTGCAGTTCGATCCCACGGTTGCAAGGACCGCACGAAAGCTGATCGAACAGGGGATGCTCAAGCTTGGCATCCCCGCCTACACGCGGCGCAGCCCCGCCGGGGAGCAGAAATGAAACGCTTTGGCATGCGGAAGAGGGACGCGGCGGCGCCCGCCCCTCCGGAGGCGGGTCGACGCCCCGCACTCCGCGACGGCGGCCTCGTCCGGCCGGAGGGGGGACACCCGAGCCCCGACGACGAGGTCCTGTTCCACCTGAGCAGTCTGCTCGACAGCGTCAAGACAGGCATCATCTCGCTCGACGGGGAAGGCCGGGTTCGCGTGTTCAATGCAGTTGCCGAAGCGATCTTCGCGGTGCCGGGGCAGGCGGTCCTCGGGCGCCCGTTCGGCGACCTGGGAAATCGGATCGGCTTCACGGACAGCTCGCTAGCTGCGCTCTGGCAGCGCCTCTCCGACGCCGTCTGGGCGGCGGGCGCAGCCCTTGATCTCGAGTTCGATCTCGTGCGTCCCAAGGGCCAGAAGCGGACGATATCCTACAGCGTCTACCCGCTGGGGCGGATGGCATGGTCGGTGGGAAACGGTGTCGTGATCATGCTCGAGGACATCACGCGCAAGCGGGAGCTGGAGGACCAGATCATCGACGGCCGCAAGCGCCTGCAGGCCGTATTCGACGGCATCACCGACGGCATCCAGGTCGTGGATCGGGAATTCCGGGTAACTGCCGTGAACAAGTCCATGAACGGGCTTGTGGGATCGATCGTTGCCATCGGTCAGCGCTGCTACACGGTCTGCTCGTCCGACGGCGGTGCCTGCGAGCATTGCCCCGCGGCCGAGACCTTCCGGTCGGGCCAGCCCGCTTCCCTCATCAAGCGGGTCCTGTGCCGGACGGGCCTCCCAGGCGGGCCCGGCGAACGGATTTTCGAGATCAGCACCTTCCCGCTCCTGGACCGGGCCAACCGCGTGACCCAGGTGGTGGAGTACATCAAGGACGTGACGGAGCGGAGCCGGCTTGCCGACCGGCTTGAGCACGCGCGGCGTCTTGCCGAGCTCGGCGAGATGGCCGCCCGGGTCGCCCACGAGGTGAGGAACCCCCTGAACGCCATCACGGGCGCTGCGCATTTCCTCGCCGCGGAGTATCCGAACGACGAGACGGTCCTGAAGTTCACGAGCCTGATCAAGCGCCAGTCCCTGCGCGTGGACCAGGTGGCATCGGACATTCTGCATGCAGCCAGGCCCCCGCGTCCCGACCGGACGAGCGTTGTT
>JBAIYC010000075.1:0-7606 GCA_037916085.1 Nitrospirota bacterium
CGACAGAGGAGCAGCACTACGAAGCCTACCGGCACGTGGTGGAACGCACCGCTCCGCACGAGGTGGTGATCCGCACGCTCGATGTGGGCGGGGACAAGATCGGCATGCCCGGGGTCTTCGAGAAGGAACCTAACCCCGTGCTTGGCCTTCGGGCGATCCGCTTCTGCTTGAGCAAGCGAGATATCTTCCGGACGCAGCTCCGGGGCATCCTGCGTGCGTCCGCCCATGGAAAGCTCAAGATCCTCTATCCCATGATCTCGGGCCTGCCGGAACTGCGGGAGACAAAGGCCATCCTGGAGGATGTCAAGGAGGAACTGCGCGCAGAAGGGGTCCCCTTCGATGAATCGGTAAAGATCGGTATCATGATCGAAGTGCCTTCCGCGGCCATGATATCGGATATCCTGGCAAAGGAAGTCGACTTCTTCAGCGTCGGGACCAACGACCTCATCCAGTACACGCTGGCCATCGACCGCGGGAACGAGCACGTGGCCTACATGTACGAGCCGCTGGATCCGGCGGTGCTGCGGCTTCTCCAGCGGGTCTCCCTGGCGGCCCACGAAGCGCAGATCGAGCTGGCCATGTGCGGCGAGATGGCGGGCGATCCCCTCTATGCCGCGATCCTGCTGGGTCTCGGCTTCCAGTACCTCAGCATGAACGTGGCATCCATCCCGTGGGTCAAGAAGGTCGTTCGGTCCGTGCGTATGCAGGACGCCGTCGAGCTTGCCGACCTCGTCATGCAGCAGTCCACGGCCGCCCAAGCCCGCAAGGCCGCAGCCAGCTTCATGCAGGAGCGGTTCCCCGACCTGATGGCGGAATTGTAGGAGATAACCGAGAAGAAGGCTCTTACGCGTCACCCTGAGCGAAATAAGTTCTCATGAGGATCGAGATTCTTGGCTTCGCTCGGATGACAAGCGAGCAAATCTCTCGCGCAGGCAGAAAAAGAAAAGACCACAAGAGCGGTGTCACAACGGCCTTGTGGTCTTTCTGTTTGGAGGGGTGAACGAAGACCGGATTACGCCGGCTTACTTGCCCGGTAGACGGTTGCGATGCCCATAGTGAGGGAATCGATCCTGACGTCGCCGAAACCGTTCTTCTCGATGACCTGCCGGAATTCCGGCGGCTGGTAGAATGCCTCGATGGAGCGAGGCAGGTAGAGGTAGGGCGCCGAGGACTTCATGACGAGGTTGCTCACGAAGGGCATGAACCGGGAGAGATACCAGCCATAGAGCCGCTGCAGCAGGGGATTCTGCGGCTTCGTCAGCTCCAGACAGAGGAACCTGCCGCCAGGCCGGAGCACTCGCTGGATCTCCTTGAGCGCAAGGATCGTATCCGGGATGTTCCGCATGCCGAATCCGACGGTCACGGCGTCAAAGGAATTGTCAGGGAAGGGGAGCGACTTAGCATCGGCCACCTGAAACGTCATGTTCCAGTGGCTCTGCCCTTTCTTTTTGACGGCGATGGCGATCATGTTCTCGCAGAAGTCCGTTGCCGTGATGCTACCTGTGCTTCCGACAGCGGGCAGGAGCGCGAAGGCCAGCTCGCCCGTGCCGGCACAGATGTCCAGCACCCGATCGCCCTGACTGATGCCGGAAAGCTGCACCGCTTTGCGCCTCCAGAGATGGTCGAGTCCCAGGCTAAACCCATGGCTCAAGGCGTCAACGTAGGGTGCCACGATGGTAAAGATGTGCTTCACGAACTTGTCCCGTGCTTCGGTGGTCATGTGAGGCGATCCTTTCGGTTCCGAACGCGGCGCGGTGATGGGGGCGGGAACTGCGCGGGCGGTATTGATGTTCATTGATTGAATTGTAGCAGAGGAAGTCACCTTGTCAAGGTTTCGGCGGAGAAAGGGATGCGACTATGAAGAAAAAGGAGGCTGTTCCATCACAGGCGATGGAAACAGTGCGTCACCAGATCGTGTCTGAACTCGAACAGGGACCTCTGTCCGCTTTCGACCTCTCGGGTCTCGTCGGCATTCCCGAGAAAGATGTCGCCGGCCATCTGGAGCACATCCGCCAGTCCCTGCATCGAACCGGAAGACGCCTCCTCGTCCAGCCGGCGGAATGCACGAAGTGCGGGTTTGTCTTCGAGAAACGAGAGCGCCTCAGTCGGCCTGGCCGTTGCCCGGTCTGCCGCGGAGAATCCATCCACGCGCCGCTGTTCAGTATCGAAGGGCCGTGACTGCAACGAACTGATACGAGCCACCTGTCCCATTGGTACATCGCCCGTCATACTATGCAATGACGAGAATTTGTTTGTAGCACGCATGCTGTGTATGGTTGTGAACAACCGGTTCTTCCCGGAACAGAGAAAACTTCCTGCCTATAGCAGTCAGAATCGCCGGCGAACACTTTTCGCTTCTAGCCACGCTATTTGCATTTCAACATCGTTGACAATTTACGACACAAGACATATACTCGTCGGTACATTTCGGCACCCGTCGTGTCCTCCCGTGGGGAGACAGTCAGGAGCATCATTTCATGAAGACGCTGCGGCTTCTGTATCCAGTTCATACGATCGACAATACGTTGTTGCTTCCTGCTGGAGCCCTGCTCTCCCCATCGTCGATACATGCTCTTGTCTCGTCTAGGAAGAGGATTCCCAACAAGAAATACTCACTGTTGGGTCATGGTAGAGTGAAAAAGGATATTCACGATTTTCTCGGTCAGCCTCCGTACGATAGGATCTTTTCGGGAAAGGAGACGGTCGCCGATATCCTCGATGTGATGAAGAACGTTCATTTTGCCGTTCCCATACTGCAATCGCTCGACTACTTCTATCAGAACGACTTTGTCACGTATGAGCACATTCTTACTGTCTTTGCCCTGTCCGCGCTCCTCGCAAAAGACCTCATCCCCGACCGCAAGAGCCGAATCCAGGAGATCTCAACCGGACCAACCCATGATATTGGCAAGGTCTGCGTTCCTTTGCACATCTTGAAGAAGACGACCCCTCTTACCCGAAATGAATACAAGATCCTGAGACAGCACTCGGCGGCAGGATATGTCCTGCTCTGCCACTACTTTCACGACGCTGGGTGTCTTGCTGCCAGAGTGGCGCGGGATCATCACGAGAGGAGGGACGGTTCGGGATATCCCCGAGGAATCCGTCTCAGGAACCTCATGGTGGAGATCATCGCTGTTTGTGACGTCTATGATGCGCTCCTCGCACCGCGGCCCTATAGAAAAGGTTCCTATGATAATAGGACTGCTTTGGAGGAAATTGTCGGGATGGCAGAAAGAAAGGAGATCGGCTGGAACATTGTTAAGGCATTAGTGGCTCATAATCGCAGGTTGAAGGCACACTACACCGAGACCAAGATCTCACGGGGTATCCGAGGTACTCCTCCTGCCGGTAATCTGCATGGTATCTTCGCAGAAGACGAGGACGAAGCCCAAGTTGTCAAATAATGCCAGTGCGTCTCATCGTATTGCCGTATTCCGCACTTTATTTGCTCTGCCGCTAGAGAGGCCATTAAAGAAGCCATGCTCCTGAAGCGTTCGTGCCTTGGATCCGGGGATAGGGAGCAGCATTTCATCGGCCTGTCTGCGAAACGACAATTCAGAAGATTCATAATCACGGACTGCAGGCTGTATCTCACTGACGTACGACTGACGTGTCGAACATGAATAACACATCTGGATCCTCGCAGAGGCCAATCGTTCTGTCTGCGGGGATCGTTCGGCAACGTCTTTACGTGCGTGAAAAAGTATTTCCCCGGAACGCCGCGAGCAGATGCCGGGGGAGGCGAGGAAGAAGCCAGCGCCGGAAGGCCCGGTAATCGCTCTTTCCCGCGGCGATGTCCAGGTACCGGTCCAGGGCCTTCTTATCGGCAAAGAAGATCGCCAGAAAAAGCTTCGGATACTTCGTCAGCATCCGCACCATGGTCAGTGCGATCCTCATCTCGCCTGCGATCTGCCGGTCACACTCCCTCGCATACCACCCCAGAGCATCCTTCTTTCCCGCTATCCCGTCAATCGCCGCCTGAGCCGCAAGTTTCCCCGAGAGCACGGCGTTGGTGATCCCTTCGCCCTGAAAGGGATCGGCGAAGCCGGCAGCGTCTCCCGCGAGAAGAATTCGGCGACCGATGATCTGCCTCGTAAACCCGCCCCAGGGGATCGTGTGGCCTCTCGGGTGCGGTACCGAGAGGCCGGTCAGGGCAGCAAAGTCCTTGAGGACCTTCGGCGGCGCCATGAAATCTGAAGCCAGTCCGGTGACGCCGATCTGGTACGACGCCCTGCGAGGGAAAACCCATCCATATCCCATCGGCGCAACGCCGAAGTACATTTCGAGAAGACCGCCCAGACGGCTGTCGACCTCCCGTGCATCGCCCGGAACTGTCCCGACAAGCGCGGCGGATATCTCGTCCCGCGGGAACATGGGCCGGATCTGGCGGCCGACGATGCTGTTCGCGCCGTCGGCACCGACAAGAAGGCGGCACTGGTAAAGCTGGCGGTCCGTCGTGACCTCCAGGTGGTCCCCGGCGACGGCAACACCGCGGATCGGTTCACCTTGTCTCAGGTCCGCCCCGGCTTCTGCTGCAAGGCCAGCAAGGAACGCATCGAACTTGTCCCTGCTGACGATGACCGCGATGCGGTGGGCCTTCCGGACCTCTGTGCTGTGGGGTCCGTAGTGAATGCGGGCGCCGAAGCATTCACGTTCGACGATTTCTTCAGGCAAATCAAAGCCGAGCCAGGCGAGCGCCCGCGCGGAGACCGCTCCGCCGCACGGCTTGTCGCGCGGAAAGACATCCCGTTCGAGGATGAGGGTCGTGAGGCCGGCTTTCGCGCATGCCCGCCCACAGGTGGATCCTGCCGGTCCGCCACCGGCTATGATGACGTCATAGAGCATACAATGCTCGTAGCATTCTTATATACCATCAAGACACTGTGGATACTGGAAGAGACATGAAGACGAAGGATCGGTTCTTTCATAGCGTTTCAGTGTCAAAAGACCCTGTTTACATCCTATTACCGCGCCCTTTTTTCCCGTGGAACAGCTCGCTTCCCGCGCCCGGGTAGACCTTCCGCCCGGCAGGAGGCGTGGGCCGACCAACGGGCGGCCACTTGCCTGCCTGCGGCTCAGGGCCCTCCTGTGCCAGCGGGGTTGGAGAACGGTCGGCCATAAGCGGACTCGTACGGATATCCGTGCCGGGGACGTAGTAGCTGAACTCAATGGGAATTCCGTTCGGATCGTAAGTATAAATGGAATGGATAAAACCGTGATCGATGACCTCGGATACCCAGATGTCTGCGGCAGCGAGCCGGTCCTTGAGCTCCCAGAGGTCATCCTCGTTCTCCATGCCGAAAGCGACGTGGTCGAAGATGATTCCCCCTGATGCCGGACGGCCGTGCTCCTTCTCCTCCGCCGGCCGGACCCCCGGCCATTCGAAGAAGGTCAGCATATCGTGCTCCGATACTTCGAAGAAGTACTGACGGTACCCCGGCTTTCCCAGGCCGGCAATGAGTCGCATGCCCAGGAGATCCCGCCAGAACCGGATCGTCCCATCCATGTTGCCCGTGGCCATGGCGAGGTGGTTCACGCCGTTGCAGCGGATCATTATAACCTCTTCCGTACTGATGAAATTTCGAATGTTCGCATCTTTCGCTGCCAGCATCCGGAGCGTCAGGCGGCTCGTCGGGTAGGAGGAAGGACACAAGGACGATTTCTGAGATATATGGTAGCGCACTTTGTCGAAATTTCCAAGGAAGGGCATAGAAAGTTGCAGCCTGTGACGCAGCATTTTGGAACATCTGCTACAATAAAACCATGGACAAGGGCATTCTGAACGAAGTGATCGAGGCCGAGAAGGACATCCAGACCTGCATTGAGCAGGAGCAGGCACGCCTCCGCGAGATGCTTGAGAGTGTGCGCCGGGAGGCGGAGGCATCGGTCGTCGAGGCGGAACGGGAGCTCAGCATTTCCCGGGAACGGGAACTGGAGGCTGCCCGGCAGGAAGCGGACGCAAAGGCAAAGAAGATCGTTGAAGACGCATCTGCACAGGCTGCCCGGCTGGACACGGTCGATGACGGGACGCTTACGCGCATCATCATGAAGCGGCTCTCTCGCATATTGATGGACTAACTATGATCATCAGCATGTCGAAGGTCGAGATAGTTGGACCGAAGGGCCTGTTGCGCGACGTCCTGACGCTCCTGCGCGATCTGGGGCTCTTCCAGGTCGATCCCGAGGCGATCGGCTTTGAGGTCAGGGAGAAAGAGCACGCCATCCGCTCCTTCGCCCTGGACGAGCAGACGACCGTAGAGCGGCTGTTTCTCGAGGACCTGCGGTTCAAGATCGATGGGCTCTTCACGTTTCTTCCCGCCATTCCGGTTCGGGAGAGCTATATCGACCCCCCGACCATTGTTGATACCATTTCCCGCGCCGTCGAACGTCATAGCACGCAGCTCCGGGACCTTGCGGGGCAGCGTGATGCTTTGCAGAAGGAGCGGACAGAGCTCGACAAGTATGGGGTCTTTCTCGACTCTCTGTCGAAGCTCTTAGGAGGAGCGCAGCAGGAAGCGCCGGACCTTGAGTTCATCGGCCTCACGATCCGCGTTGCTGACATGGTGCCGAGGCTCAAAGAGGTTCTCTCCCGCATCACCGACTGGAAATACGAGCTCCAGACGGACCAGGCCGCGGACGGCTCCCTGATCGGCCTGATCACCGTGGAGAAAGACGTCGCCGCCCGTGTCAAGCGGGCGCTCTCAGACGAGCAGGTCCCGGAACTGAGCTTTCCGGCGTCCTTCGGCGGTCTTAGCTTCCCGCAGAAGGTCGCCTATGTCCGCGAACGCAGCGCCCAGGTAACCGAGCAGATCGGACGGATCGAGGAAGAGCTTGCGCGGTTCGCGCGCCGCTGGGGCCCGCTTTACCGGAGCGTACGGACCTGGATCGATGACCGCCTTTCGCTGCTCAAGTCCACTGCGTCGGCCTATGAGACGCGGATGTGCTTCTTCATCCACGGATGGATGCCGTCGAGAGAGCTCGCGCGGCTCCAGGAAGGCATCGGCCAAAAGTTCGGACCGCAGGTCGTCGTGGAGGAGAAGGAGCTCCGTGAGGAGGATCTGGAGCGGGTGCCCATCGCCCTGCGGAACCCGCCGTACTTCCGGCCTTTCGAGCTCATGACGAGTCTGCTGCCGCTGCCGATCTACAAGTCCTACGACCCCACGCCGTTCATCGGCATCTTCTTCCCGATCTTCTTCGGCATCATCCTGGGCGACGCCGGGTACGGGCTGGTGCTCGCCGCGCTGGCGTTCTTCCTGCGCAAACGATTCCGGAAGGAACGGACCGTACGGGACGGTGCCACGATCCTCTTCATCTCGTCATGCTGGACGGTGTTCTTCGGCGTGCTTTTCGGAGAGTTCTTCGGCGACCTCCCGGAGCGGCTCTTCCACCTTCAACCGCTGGTGGTGGAACGCCGGACCGCCATCGTACCCATGCTGCTCTTCGCGCTTGCGATCGGCGTAGGCCATGTCCTTCTGGGGCTCGTTCTCGGCGCGGTGAACGCCTTCCAGAGGAACGTGAAGCGCGAGGCGCTGTTCAAGGTCCTGAGCATCATCATCATCTTTTGCATCCTGGCGGTGCTGGCGACCTCCTTCGACATGTTCCC
>JBAIYC010000076.1:0-4944 GCA_037916085.1 Nitrospirota bacterium
CTCGACGTCGGCGGGTACTACAAGAATGTCTTCACCCTTGCGCCGGCGCTCACCATGACGGACGACGAGATCGATCTGTTCATAGCGCTTTTTGAATCGCTGGTCAAGAGATGCACGGCGTAGGAAGGATGAACGGAGGTCACACCATGCAAGATACGATGGAACGGATAAAAAGACTCTTTCTTGAGAACTTC
Organism: Nitrospirota bacterium; assembly: GCA_037916085.1. Taxonomy (GTDB): domain Bacteria; phylum Nitrospirota; class UBA9217; order UBA9217; family UBA9217; genus JAKAHZ01. Next base: position 195 of record JBAIYC010000076.1, read on the forward strand.
GACCTGCCCGCGGACCGTCTGCATGCCGACGCGACCATCGAGAGCGTCGGGCTCGATTCGCTCGACAAGATCGAGTTCATGTTTGCCCTGGAACAGGAGTTCGACATCAAGATCCCCGACAGGGAGGTCAGGCTCGATTCGATCCGGGACATGGTCTCGGTGATCGAGCGGCTGGTTGTCGAGCAGCACGCCGGGCTCAACCAGGGAGCATAAATGAGGCGGGTGGCCATAACCGGGATGGGTGTCCTCTCCCCTGTGGGAAACAGCTGCGAGGCCTTTTTCAGCAGCCTTGCGGCCGGCAGATCGGGGATCCGGAGACTATCGTCCGATTTCGCCGAGCGGTTGTCCGTCACGATAGCCGCCGAAGTGGATTTCGACCCGGAGGCATTCTTTTCCCGGAAAACGGCGCGGACCATGGACAGGGTCAGCCAGTTCGCCATGGTCGCGGCTTCCCAGGCATGGCAGGATGCCGGTCTGCATCTTCCCGAAAAAGAAAGGCTGCGGGCGGGCGTCTATCTCGGCACCAGCATGGGAGGCGCGCGCACGCTGGAGGAGACCTATGTGCAGCTGTACCGGCAGAACGTCAGGCGGCTGCACCCCCTTACCGTGGTCATGGCCATGAACAATGCAGCAGCTTCCAACATTTCCATGGCGCACGGCCTGAAAGGCCCCTGCCTCACCTTCTCGACCGCCTGCTCGTCCTCGGCCGTCGCCATCGGTGAAGCATTCCGCCAGATCAAGCACGGCTATGCCGACGTCATGCTCGCCGGCGGGACGGAATCGCTCCTGACCTACGGTGTGTTCATGAGCTGGGAGTCGATCGGCACACTGGCCCTGGAGGCCGAAGACCCGGCGACCTCCTGCAGGCCCTTTTCCGGGGACCGGACCGGCTTCGTCCTGGGAGAGGGCGCCGCGCTGCTGGTCCTCGAGTCCCTGGACCGTGCGGTCAAGCGGGGAGCCCGGATCTACGGAGAGCTCGCCGGCTTTGGTTCGACGGCGGACGCTGACCATATTACCAAACCTTCGGTCGACGGACAGGCGCGCGCCATGGAAGCAGCCCTGGAAGAGGCAGGTCTCGGCCCCGAAGAGATCGGCTACATCAACGCCCACGGCACCGCAACAGTGGCGAACGATGCGGTCGAGACGCAGGCGATCAAGCAGGTCTTCGGCCCGCATGCCTCTCAGATACCGGTCAGTTCCACGAAATCCATGCATGGGCATCTCTTGGGCGCGGCCGGTGCGGTCGAACTCGTTGCAGCGCTGTTCGCCCTGAACAAGGGGATCGCGCCGCCGACTATGAACCTGACGGTGCCCGACCCCGAATGCGACCTTGACTATGTGCGCAGCAAGGCCAGGACCGGACTTGACCTGAAGGCGGTCATCTCGAATTCCTTCGCCTTCGGCGGGACAAATGCCGTACTGGCGGTAAAGAAGCATGAGTGAGCATCAGATCGATATGAGCGGCGGGGAGCATGCGGTTCTCTTGGTCCATGGCCTGACAGGCAGCCCCTTTGAGATGAAATACCTCGCACGGCAGTTGAACCGCGCGGGCTTCACGGTCAAGGGGCCTTGTCTCGCCGGCCACGGCTCGACCCTGGACGACCTGAAACGGACCACGTGGCAGGACTGGTATGGGACGGTCCAGGACGCCTTCGGGGAGCTCAAGCGGGACCATGCAACGGTTTCCGTGGCTGGGCTCTGCATGGGCGCGCTCCTGGCGCTCAAACTCTCCGTCGATCATGACGCAGAGGTGAACGCAGTTTCTCTGATATCCACGACGCTGTTTTATGACGGCTGGGGACTTCCCTGGTACAAGTTCCTGCTCCCCCTGGCCTACTTTACTCCCGTCTGTCATCTCTATTCATTCAAAGAGCGCCCGCCCTACGGCATCAAGAACGAAGCGCTCCGGGCCCGGGTCGTGGAAGGCATGCGGGACAGCTCGATCGCTCACGAAAGCGTTCCCGGCGTCTCGATGCGAGAGCTCTACCGGCTTATCGTCGTCATGAAGAGACAGGTCATTGCCCGCGTGACCGCGCCTGCACTGATCGTCCATTCGAGGGAGGACGACCTGGCGAGCGCAAAGAACGCCCTGTACGTTCAGCGGCACATCAAGAGCAAGGACGTCCGCATGATGCTGCTCGATGACTGCTACCATATGGTCCCCATCGATAACCAGCGCAGTATGGCGGCGGCCGGGGTCGTTGATTTCTTCAAAGGTCGGGCCCGTGGGACAAGCCTTTCCGCAAGACCGTGAGCATCACCGGTCTCACGCGACCGGTCCGCGTACGTTGCCTCCTGGCCCTTTTCCCGCTGCTCTTCGCACCGCGCGTCTGGGCCGTGGAGCCGTCGGACCTGTCGCACCAGGAAGTTCCGGCAGAAACGCCAGCGGTCAAACAGAAGCTGGCGAAAGAATGGACGGAATTTGCCGATATCATCGGAACCTATAACCCGAAGGGCATCGACGTATCCGGAGGTATCCAGTACCGGGACCCGTACCGCTACGACGATCACTATGACGAAGTGAGCTCCTACTGGCAGACGGGGGCGTCGATCGATATCACGCCCTCCTATGCCCAGCCATCGGTCCACTTCGAATGGATGCCCTGGCTCTTTCTCGTCACCAGGCTTGAGTACGACGGTTACTATTATTTCGGGACGAACGGAGCGCTGCTGTCGTTCGCGTCGGGGAAGGAGCCCTTCGGCGATCCCGAGCTCAGGGCACGGAGAGGCACGGAGGAATCAGGGTTCGGCCACCGGATCTTCTTCCAGCCCACGGTCCAGGCCAAGGTCAGCGGCATTGTAGTCCGGAACCAAACGGATATCGCCAGGTACTGGTTCTCCGGCAAGGGGCCGTTCTTTCTGGAACAGGAATACGATACGCTGCTGAAAGACGGCGACCTCTTGTACGCGAACCGCACACAGGTGCTGAAGGAGGTCCGCCTTTCCGAGGGCAGGACGCTATACGTCGGACCCTACTACGAGCTGGTCCACGCTCAGGACGCGGACCTGACGCGGCAGCGTGTCGGCGTCCTTTTCTCCTCGGAGCGGGTTCACGACAGCGGCTATTTTGGCAGCGGGCATTTCTTTGCGGAGATCGGATACAACTTGGAAGACCGGAACCGGGAGGGACAGATATTTTTCCTTATCGGCGTTGGCGGTGCTTCCGTCCTGAAGTAGCGGCATCATGCCGGCCGGGCATAACAGCATCCCGGGTCAGCATCGCATCCCCGGCGCAGGAACATACTTGAAACGTTCCCAGGAACGAGAAAAGAGGTGAGGTCCATGGAAGGTATCTTTCAGCCGATGCATTTGATCGTCATTCTGTTCATCGTTCTGATCATCTTTGGTCCGAGCAAGCTCCCCGCGCTGGGGGAAGGGCTTGGGAAAAGCATCCGTGAATTCAAGAAGGCCATGAACGACCAAGGCGACAAGCAGATCGAAGCGAAGACGGATCCCAAGGCCGACGCAACAAAAGAAGAGAAATAACTGGCCGGCTCTGGGACGAAGGGCACGCTGCCGCTCACAGCAGCCCTTCCAGGATCTCCCCCGCGTCCTTCACGAATTTCGGACAGACGGTCCTGAAGAGGTCCTTCTCCCGAACCCGTGCAATGCCTTCCGGCGTGCCCACGTCTGCTCCGAGAAGCTCTCGGCAGAGAAGAGATCCGTTTCGCCCGCGGAAGGCGTCCATGAGCTCCTGCGCCAGGGCATAACACCGCTCCCGGCTTTCATCATCGTCCTTTTGCGTCTTGCCGTACGTCAGCCCGATGACCATGAGGCTGCCCGTGACGCACCCGCACGTCTCGCCGCCCCTCGCCATGCCGCCGCCAAAGGCCCCGGCGACCCGGAGCGCCGTCTCGCGGTCCAGACCGGACCGTTCCCCGTACACGGACAGGATCGCCTGTGCTCAGGAGAAGCCGTCAAGGAAGACGGCAACGGCTTGTTCGGTGTTCTTGCTCATAAAGACAACTCAAAGACAAATAATGGCAAAAGGCTATTTCTCTCTGAGAGACGCAGAGGACGGGGAGAAGAGAAGACCCTACATAAGAAAAGCAGTGTCTCGCAGAGCTCGCAAAGTTCGCAAAGGGAACCTGATGCAGAGGCAAAAAGTATCCTGTCATTGCGAGGAGAGAGCGACGAAGCAATCTCGTAGTTAATGACGATTGCCTCGCTCTCCTGGGTCACATCAATATCAGCCTGGCATAATAGAAGGCACTTGTCTGGATTCCCGCTTGCGCGGGAAAGACAGGCTCTTGGCTTAGTTCTTTTTGCGACCTTTTTGCGGCGACTCGACTGAGCTCGTCGAAGTCTTTGCGAGAGAATGCCGGGGTTTTGCCTTCCTAACTTCTCTGCGTCTCTGCGAGAGATGGGTTTCTCGAATTAGCGGTTCGGTTCGATGATCACCTTCATGCATCCGTCGGGCTGCGCGCCGGTCCGGAAAGCTTCGCCGATGCGGTCGATGCCGAAGCGGTGCGTCACCATGTCGGTCACCTGCACGACGCCGTGCCGGATGAGCTCCAGGGCCTGCAGGTTGTCGAGCGGGGCCGCTCCGTAGCAGGTCCTGATCGTGATGTCGTCGCGCCAGAAGGGGTTGAAGTCCACGTCCACGGTCTCGCCCGGCTTCGGCACGGCAAAGAACAGGATCGTGCCGCCCCGCTCCGCCGAGGCAAGCGCCGTTCTGGCCGCAGGCAGGGCGCCCGCCGAGAGAATGACCACATCGGCCAGCCGTCCGTCGTTCACCTTTCTGATGAAC
>JBAIYC010000077.1:0-2177 GCA_037916085.1 Nitrospirota bacterium
TCGTGGACGGCTCGGTCCAGATCGCGGTCCCCGCCATCGTCTCCACCCTTGCCATCTGCGTGGTCTTCTTCCCCGTGGTGCTGCTCTACGGCGCGGCAAAGTATCTCTTCACGCCCCTCGCCCTGGCCGTGGTCACCTCGATGCTTGCATCCTACGTCCTCTCGCGGACACTCGTCCCCGTGCTCTCGCGCATGCTCATGAAGGGCGAGCACGTCGGCACCGGGATCCGGAGCGAGGAGCTTTCCCGGGTGAAGCATGTCCTCCTTCGCTTCAACCGCCGGCGGGACCGGATGTATGAGGCGTTCCGCGACGCCTACGGCCGCTCGCTCGAGATCGTCCTGCGCCACCGCGTCTTCACCCTCGCCGTTGCCGGTCTCCTCGTCACGATCAGCCTGGGGCTCGTCTTCGTCATCGGGACGGACTTCTTCCCGGCGGTCGACACCGGCCTCATGAAGCTCCATTTCCGGGCGCCCTCGGGCACCCGCATCGAGGCCACGGAAGGGCTGGTCGACCGGCTGGAGGAGCGCATCCGCAGGATCATCCCGGCAAGCGAGATCGACACCATCAACGACATGATCGGCGTGCCCATCTTCTACAACCTTGCCTTCGTCCAGACCGAGAACATCGGCGGAATGGACGCCGAGATCCTGATCTCGCTCAAACCCGGCCACCGGCCGACCGCCTACTACCGGAAGAGGATGCGCGAGGAGCTGCCTCCCGCCTTCCCCGGCTCGCGCTTCTATTTCCAGTCGGCGGACATCGTGACCCAGGTGCTGAACTTCGGCCTGACGTCCCCCCTGGACGTGCAGGTCGAGGGCATGGACTTCAACAAATCCTACGCCTATGCGCTCAGGCTCCGCGACGGCCTCCGCGAGGTCCCCGGCACCGCGGACGTGCACATCAACCAGGTCCTCGACTATCCGTCCCTCCAGGTGGACGTGGACAGGACGCGAGCCGCGCAGCTCGGCATGAGCGTCCGCGACGTGGCGAACAACACGCTGGTCTCGCTCTCGTCCAGCGTCCTCGTGGCGCCGTCGTTCTTCCTGAACCCCGCGAACAACGTGAACTATACCGTTGCCGTCCAGATACCGCCCGAACGCATGAACTCGCTCGACCGGTTGCGCGACCTGCCGCTCACGGCGGCGGGGGCCTCGGCACTTCTCCAGCCCGCGACGGCGCCGATGCCTTCCGACACGGCGCAGGCGCCCGCGCAGACCCTGGCGGACCTCTCGACGGTCTACCACGCGGCAAGCTCCGAGAACATCTCGCACTACACCGTGCAGCGGGTGCTCGACGTCGAGGCCGACGTGGAGGGCCGCGACCTGGGCTCGGTCGCCTCGGACATCCAGAAGAAGATAGACGCCCTGAAGCCGCTGCCGGCCGGCACGCGGATCACGCTGCGGGGCCAGAACGAGGTGATGAACCAGTCATTCCGGAGCCTCGCGCTGGGGCTTATCCTTGCCATCGTGCTCGTCTACTTCCTGATGGTCGTGCTCTTCCAGTCCTGGATCGATCCGTTCATCATCATGACCGCGGTCCCCGGCGCCCTCGTCGGCATCCTCTGGATGCTGGCCCTCACCGGCACGACGATCAATGTGGAGTCGCTCATGGGGTCGATCATGGCGGTCGGCATCGCGACGGCCAACTCGATCCTGCTCGTGAGCTTCGCCAACGATATCCGGGTCGAGACGGGGATGTCGCCGCTCGGAGCCGCCGTCGAAGCGGGAAGGACGCGGCTCCGCCCGGTGCTCATGACCGCGCTTGCCATGATCATTGGCATGCTGCCGATGGCCTTCGCCATGGGCGAGGCAGGCGAGCAGAACGCGCCGCTGGGGCGTGCCGTGATCGGGGGGCTCCTGCTGGCGACCTTCGTGACGCTCTATGTGGTGCCCGTGATCTACACCCTCCTCAGGACGAAGCCGCCGTCTCGGCATGAACTGGACGAACGGTTCGAGGCAGAATTGAAGGAGGGGATGAAAGAGGAATAACTTCCTCGTTGCCTTTCCCCCATTAGAAAATTTCAGGCGGGCGACCGAGGACGAGGGTTAAACATTTCGGATGTCCGAAGCCCGAAGGGCAAGTTTCCGAAATGTACCGAGGACGACCGAGCACGCCGGTGAAAAATTTTCGTCGGGTGCCCTTCTTTGGGTCACCTTTCTTGGGCACGCAAGAAAGGT
>JBAIYC010000078.1:0-4646 GCA_037916085.1 Nitrospirota bacterium
CCGCCGACGGCGATCGTGGCCGCCAGCATGCCCGTGGCGAAACCGAGCGGGATGGTGAAGAGGATCGAGACCCTGGCGTTCAGGCTCTTGAAGTAGACCATGGTGCCGGGGATGTTGATGGACTGCACCCACTTGGCAAGCTTCCCCGTCTTTTCCTCCTCATAGGCGTTGCCGGACTTGTAGGTCTTCCAGGCGTCGCGCAGCACGAAGCCGCCCACGACGGCAAGGATCACGACGAAGGCAGCGCTCACGTAGAGGTTCGAGCCCGCGTCGCCGAAGGACTTCTTGATGTTCTCCTGGATCTGGGCGCCGTAGAGCACGCCGGCTTCCGCCGAGATGCCCAGGATGACGCCGAGCTTGACGTCCACCTGGCCGTACTTGAACCGCTTGATGGCCCCCACAAGGGCCTTGGGGAACTTGTGGCACATGTTGCTGGCCACTGCCATGAGGCCGGGAACGCCCAGGCTCATCATGCCCGGGGTGAGCACGAAGGCGCCGCCGGAACCGATGAAGCCGGAGACGAGGCCGCCGACGAAGCCGACGCCGAAGAGATAGAGGATCGTGATCGTATCGAGGTTGATGAAGCTGTTGACGATGTCATGCATCTCACTTTACCTCCTTCTTTTTCTTCGCGGCCTCGATGCCGAGGACGGTCCAGAAATCGCCGGTGAACGCGCCATGCACGAACGAGAACACGAACGCCGTTACGATGGGCAGGAACGCGTACCAACTGCCCTTGCCGAACATCTCATTCGCCTCGTCCTGGTGGGTCAGGAGCATCGCATAGAGGGCGATCGATACGATCCCCATCACGGCCATCTTGCCCACAGGCTTCTTCTTGCTGGTTGTTGCCATGATTATTCCTCCTTCGGGTATTATTAATAGTCCGTTAACAGTACGTGTCGTTTGATGATGCCTGATTTCTGATGCTGGGTGCAGGATGCCTGATTGCAGAGTACAGCTGACCAATGATCCATCGCCGCCTCTTACGCTCCGGCCGCGTCTGATACCACGACCAGCGGGCAGCTGAGGTTCTTCCAGAGCTCGGTGAGGATGCCGTCCTTCCTTCCACAGTCGGCGTCGAGGCTCCCCGGCGATTCCACGACAACGAACAGAACTTCGTGTTCCTTCTTCGTGTAATCGATGATCTCCTGCTTGAGGCAGCCCGAACGCTCGATCACTCGAAAGGGCACGCCGGCGGTCCGGAGCTCGGACGTGAAGTTCGCAAGCGTCTCGTCGATGCGCGGCATGCGGTCCGGTGACGCTACGAACAACACGTCGAGATGGGCGCTGATGCGGAGCGAGGCGTTCAGCGCGTACCGGAGGGTCTTCGCGTCAACGTGTCCCTCCTTGAGCGCGAGCAGCACCCGCCGCTCCCGCTTAAAGAGGGCTTCGGCCGACTCGGCCTGGCCTTCCTCAGCGAAGGAGACCGCGGCCATCGCGTCCTCGATCTGCTTCATCATCTTCTTAAACTTGTTCGATTCCATAATGTCTCGCCCCGGTCTGCTGAATTTCTCCGTGATCAGTCGGCCCTGAGGGTCGGACGCGTTGAAGGACGCTTTGTATCACGAAGCGACGGACGGTCGCTCTTGCGCAGGTCCTGCGTTTCCTTCATGATCTGCCGGGCGGTTTCGAACTCGCCTTCTTCAGCGAATGCGGCGGCTGCGAATGCCGTCTCCAGTTTCTTGAACAAGGTCTTCATTTTCGTATCCTCCTTACTCTGTTTCCTTGATATCGATGCACTTTATTGTTCTCATATACTTCTACTTCTTCTATTACAATGCCCGTGCCAGAACGAATAATTCATATAACCAATTAAAATATAATTGTTTTTATTGTATGTTCACCGGCGAACAAGCGTTCACTATTGTTTAATAATGCAATATAAATTCTGAAAGTGTCCGTAAGTGTTTGTCTTGTTGGTATAATCTTAGTTGTTGCAGCATTCAGGCAAACGTTGTAAAATGCAACCTTAGCTTAGCAGGATGGTGCAGAATGAAATTTTTCAAGAGCTCAGAAGAATCGGACCGTGACCAAACCATTGCCGAGCTGCGGAGCAGGGTCGACGAAGCGAACCTTCCCCCGGCTGTCCAGTCCATCGCCGTCCAGGAGCTCGATATCCTCTCCAAGATCGGCCCCGCCTCCGCCGAGTACAGCATCGGCCTTACCTATATCGATTATCTGCTCTGCCTTCCCTGGAACAGGAAGACCGAGGACAACCTCGACATCGCCCGAGCGGAACGGATCCTGAACGACAACCACTTCGGCCTCGACCGCATCAAGGAGCGTGTGCTCGAGCACCTTGCGGTCAAGGTCCTGCGGATGAACCGTCAGGCCCGCGTACTGGTGATCGACGACGAGGAAATCGCCCGCAAGAACCTCTCCCACGTCCTGACCAGAGAGAACTACGAAGTGGTCGTCGCGCCCGATGCCGAGACCGGCCTCGCCGAGCTCCATGCCGCCGAGTTCGACGTGGTCCTCACGGACCTCCGGATGGGCAGGGTGAGCGGCATGGACCTTCTGGAGACGGTGAAAAAACGCTATCCCGAGACGCGGGTCATCATGGTCACGGGATATGCCACGGTCCAGTCCGCCATCGAGGCGATGAAGAAGGGCGCCTTTCACTACATCACCAAACCCTACAAGCTCGACGAGGTGCGCGAGACGGTGCGGCAGGCGGTGGAAAAACGCTCGCTCGCTGCAGGAACCAAGGGAACGGTGCTCTGCTTCGCCGGCCCGCCCGGCACGGGCAAGACCTCGCTCGGACGGGCCATCGCGCTTGCCCTGGGACGCAAGTTCGCGCGCATCTCGCTGGGCGGCATGAAGGACGAAGCGGACATCCGGGGACACCGCAGGACCTACGCGGGAGCCAAGCCCGGTCGCATCATCGAGGAGATCCGCCGTGTCGACTCCTCCAATCCCGTGTTGATGCTGGACGAACTCGACAAGATCGGCTCCGACTTCAAGGGCGACCCCGCCTCGGCGCTGCTGGAGGTCCTCGACCCCGAGCAGAACCGCTCCTTCATGGACCACTATCTCGACGCCCCCTTCGACCTGTCGAGCGTCATGTTCATCGTCACAGCGAACGTGCTCGAAAGCATCCCGACGCCGCTCCGCGACCGGATGGAGGTCATCGAGTTCTCCGGCTACACGCCGGAGGAGAAGACCGTCATTGCATCGCGGTTCCTGGTCCCGAAACAGGTCCGCGAGAAAGGGCTCTCCTCCGGCCTGATCACGTTCTCTCCGGAGGCACTGGCCGCCATCGTCCAGGAATACACCCGCGAGGCCGGCATCCGGAACCTCGAGCGGAAGATCGCGACGGTCTGCCGGAAGATCGCTAAGGAATCCCTCGGCCCGAACGGCAAAAGGCCGGTGACGGTCACACCCCAGACCCTGGAACGCCTCCTCGGGCGAAGGAAGTTCCCCTTCGAGGTCGTGGAGGAGAAGGACCGGGTGGGCGTGGCCACAGGGCTCGTGCGGACCGAGACCGGCGGCGACATCATCTTCGTGGAAGCTGCGGGGATGAAGGGCAAGAAGGAGCTGATCATCACCGGGTCACTCGGCGATGTGATGCGCGAATCGGCCCAGGCCGCGCTGTCCTACATACGGAGCACGGCGTCATCCTTCGGGATCGCCGAGGACTTCTTCGAGCACCGGGACATCCACATTCACGTACCCTCGGGCGCGATCCAGAAGGACGGCCCCTCGGCGGGCATCACCATCGCTGCGGCGATCCTCTCGCTCCTCACCGGACGTCCGGCTCGCCGGGATGTGGCGATGAGCGGCGAAATCACGCTCACGGGCCGGGTGCTGCCCGTGGCCGGGGTAAGGGAAAAGGTGCTGGCAGCGAGGCGTGCCCGGGTTCGAACGGTCATCCTGCCGGCGCGGAACCGCGTGGACGTCGAAGAGCTTCCCGCCGATATCCGGTCGAGCATCGAGATCCGCCTCGTGGACTCCGTCTCGGAAGCGGTCCCCCTGGTCTTGCAGGAACCATGATCAAAAGCCAGCAGAGCATACGGCAGAAGATCCGGCTGGGCTATTACGCCGTGGTCATCATCATCGTCTGCCTTTCGGCCTTTACGTTCTTCGAGCTCTCCTACCTGGAGAAGAAGATCACCGTGGGCGAGGTCATCGCGGAGTTCTTCGACACCGCCCTCGAAGTGCGGCGATTCGAGAAGAACTACTTCCTCTACGAACAGCGTTCCGACTACGAGGAAAACATCCGCTACGTGACGCGGGCCGGCGAGCTCCTTGCCGCAAACCTCCCCGGCTTCTCCGCACTGTCCTCCGACGAACAGGTATCCCGCCTCGGAGCGGACCTTGCCCAGTACCGCAGCCTGATGGAACAGTACGAGCAGCTCCTGCGGCGACAGCAGCTTGAGCCCGATCGGGCGCTCAAGATGCGGCTCGAAGGAAGCATCCGCAAGACCGGCAAGGACATCGTTACCGTCGCCGAGGATATCTCGAAGACCGAGCGAAGGAGCCTCCAGGCGCTGCTTTCCACGTCGAGACGGTTCCTGATCATCTCGCTTGCCGTGCTGATCTCCCTGGTCATCGTGATCGGCCAGGTGCTTGAGCGCATGGTGGTCAAACCGCTCAAGCTGATGGAGCGGAACATGGAGGTGATCGCCGAGGGGAAGTTCGAG